>JAGCWG010000363.1 GCA_017961965.1 Bacteroidaceae bacterium
AGAATGCACGACAGGATAAGTACGTACTTACGCTCAACATGTTCTATGAAGAAATGCCATCCACGACCGAGATAGAAGAAGAACGCCCCCATGAACACGTTGTTAAGCGCGAACCATATCGGGTTGTCATTCTTCCACAACCAGTAGCTGATGAACGGGAATGTAGCAAGCACAACCGTCTGGAATACGGATATTGGCTTGACAATCTGTATCTTCTTCATGAAGTGTACGAGCACGTATGCCGAGAAGAATGAGCATAGGAACCACACAGGCTCATTGCCCCAGAAACTGCTTGTGCGCCAGAGGTGATCCCACGACATAGGCTCAATCGGATTGTGATAACGGTCAATCTCGAATGGCAAGTAGAAGCAATATACGAGGAATCCTATCGTACCCCATGTGACGTAAGGAGTGAGCAGACGCTTTGCCTTATCCTTGATGTATTCCTTTGAGTTGCCGCTAACCGTCTTGTTGAAATAGCCTGCCTTGAAGAAGAAGAAACACATGAAGAAGAATGACCAACCCATCACCTCCTTCCACCAGGCGTCATTATGATGTCCGCAGAAGGTAATGGTGTGAAGCGTAATCATCCTTATGATACATATTCCACACAAAAAATCGAATGCATGATTTCTCTCTTTCATACGGCAAAATTAAATATTTTTTCCGTAGAATACAAAACATTTGTCTTTCGATTGTTCAAACTTGCCTTATTTCGTATTTTCTTCTCCATGATTATGGCATTTTTGGAACATCGTACACTTTATAATGCACGATTTTTTTAGCATAAATTATGGTTGATGTTTGCGTTTAGCATCAACATTTTTCCTTTATGCTTGCTTTATGTTGCCTTTATGTCGAGACACGATTTTTTCAGGACCAATCCTTCGTGAACCCTTCGTATGTGATTTATGCATAATTTACATCAATTTTTTGGACTCACGAGAGTCAGTACTTAGTCTCATGTGAGTCAGTACTTAGTCAGTACTTTGTCTCTACCCAAACAAGCCAATTATGAATTGCGAATCAAGAATTATGAATTAGCCTGCAAATTCTTACATTTTACGAGAAGTCAAACACACGATTACAGATGATTGAGTAGCGAAAAAGACGGATTTATTTTGTGCTTTCTGTGGTTTTGATTACCTTTGCGTTTAAAATGGGCAAGACTGCCCGATTAACTACAGAAATGGGAGATAATAACGAATATAATTTATTAACTAAGATTGACTACCCCTCCGACCTTCGCACCCTACAGGTCGAACAACTGCCTGTTGTTTGTGAAGAACTGAGAAAGGATATCATAAAGGAACTGTCTGTCAATCCCGGGCACCTTGCGTCAAGCCTTGGAGTTGTGGAACTTACGGTAGCTCTGCACTATGTGATTGACACACCCTCCGTCCGTATCGTGTGGGACGTTGGACATCAGGCTTACGGACACAAGATTCTCACCGGAAGGCGTGACAAGTTCTGCACCAACCGTAAACTTCACGGTTTGAAACCGTTTCCTCATCCAGACGAGAGCGAATATGACACATTCTGCTGTGGTCATGCTTCCAACTCCATATCAGCAGCACTCGGAATGGCTGTTGCCGCCAAGCTCCACAAGGAGAAGCGCAAGGTGGTGGCTGTGATTGGTGATGGTTCCATGAGCGGAGGGCTTGCTTTCGAAGGAATAAACAACGTATCGAGTACGCCAAACGACATGCTTATCATCCTAAATGACAACCACATGTCGATAGACAAGAGCGTAGGAGGAATGCGTAAGTACCTCCTTCAGCTCACAACCAACGATACATACAATACGATAAGATACAAGGTCGCTGAGAAACTCACATCATGGGGTGTACTCAACGAGAGCAGACGCAAGGGAATCATACGCTTCAACAATAGCGTCAAGTCGGTTCTCACGCGCCAACGCAACATATTCGAGGGTATGGACATCCGCTATTTTGGTCCTACAAACGGACATGACGTGGTGGAACTTGTCCGCATCCTTCGTATCATAAAGGAGATGAAGGGTCCTAAGATTCTTCACATCCACACCAAGAAGGGCAAGGGCTATGCTCCTGCCGAGAAGAATGCAACAGTATGGCATGCTCCGGGCAAGTTCGACTTTGAATCTGGCGAACGCCTTGAAGCAGAATGTGAAACGCCACAGCCTCCAAAGTTTCAGGATGTGTTCGGCAAGACACTCCTCGAACTTGCTGAAATGA
>JAGCWG010000364.1 GCA_017961965.1 Bacteroidaceae bacterium
CCGTGTTCCTGTGCTTCGTAGTTTTACCAAGGAGTACATCAAGGAACCAGAAGCAATGGAATTCCTCCACCAGTTACCTCATAAGTACTATGATGAGAATATGCTTCACGGACTTCTCATCTCGCTCATCAAGGACTATGATGAGTGCATCCGACTCACGGATGAGTTTCTTCCTTACATCGACAACTGGGCAGTGTGCGACATCATGTCACCCAAGGTGTTTGCCAAGCATAAGGACGAACTCATGGTAAAGATACTGGAGTGGAGCAAATCTGAACACACATACACTTGTCGCTTTGGTTTGGAGATGCTTATGACTTATTTCCTCGACAAGGACTTTAATCCAGAATATCTCGAGATACCAGCCTCTGCACGTAGCGAGGAATACTACGTCAAGATGATGGTGGCATGGTTCTTTGCCACAGCTCTTGCCAAACAATGGGACGCTACCTTGCCGTATATTGAGAACAAGACACTCGCCACTTGGACGCACAACAAGACAATCCAGAAGGCGTGTGAGAGCTATAGGGTGACTGATGAGCATAAGCAGATTCTGAAAGGATTAAAAGTAAACAACTGAACGCTAACGAACATATTGTATTCGTATGATTAAGGCTGCATATTATCCGTTTATGGACAAGCTTTGGCTGTTCTCCATCATCTATATCGTGTGGTTTCACACACCACCACGTTTCGAGGCAGACACAGACAACATCATCTGGTATATAGGCGTTGCGCTGTTCTTCTTCATCTCTGGAAGCCTGTTCCATTCTGATAGGCTTATAGCAAAGGATTTCGTTGCAAGGCAGTTTCATAGGCTTGTATTACCATCGCTCATTTGCTACTTAGTATTCTACGTGTTATGGGTATTCTTTGGACGCTATCATGCCAGCATCGAAGACCTTGAGGCGCGATGGTACGACCCTCTGACAGAACTTGTAACCGGACAGCCAAACTTAGTTGCAGCGCCACTATGGTTCATCGTGGCATTGCTCGTCATACAAAGCATTACATACATCATCTGTAAGAAGTTACATTTATTGGCTCTCTTATTGATAAGCATATGTATCACAGTATTTTCTTCGTTTATAGACATCAATTACTTTAACATCCACTTTGCCTCCGTATTCTTCATTTGGCACACCATGGGAATATGCTTCCAGCACTATCTTCTCCCACATGTGCTGACACCAGGGACACCCATCAAGTGGATAACCAACATAAAGGCAGCAGGAGTACCAATCCTTGCTTTCCAAAACTATGTCATCGGATGCATCAAGATACTCCTATCCACATTCTGTGCCTACGACCTCATGATAGCACCACTCTACGCCAAATTCATCGTAGCAGCCATCGCTTTCGTCATCACCACAGTCACAGCACTTGTTGCCAACGAAGCAATCAAGAAAATTAGAAAATAAAAAGCTCTTATTTTTCTTATGACAACCAATAAAACAAAAGAAGTGATACAGCTAAACGAACATAACAAGGATGAGCATGCACCGGCACATAGTGCTGAGCATCTCCTCAACCAGACAATGATACGCATGTTTGGTTGCGAGCGTTCAAGAAACGCACATATCGAGCGTAAGAAGTCAAAGATAAACTACAACCTTGCTGAGTGTCCTACAGCTGAACAGGTGGCAGAGATAGAACGCAAGATGAATGAACTCATAGCACAGGACTTACCTGTCACATTCGAATATGTGACACGAGACAATATTCCTGAAGGCGTAACTCTCGACAAGCTCCCAGAGGATGCCAGCGAGACACTGCGCATAGTACGCATCGGTGACTACGATATCTGTGCCTGTATTGGCAATCATGTCGCATCCACACGCGAGATAGGCACATTCAAGATTACCAGTACAAGCTATAACGACGGTTCATTCAGGATTGTGTACAAGGTAAATTGATTTATTAAGTTTATATACAAAGAGAGATGTTAATTGACAAACTAAAGAAGAATGGCCTTATCACTGCAATGGTGATAGGAGCAGTAGGTTACGAGGTCTTTGCCCATGTGGAGTGCCTCGCACCCCTTGGCAATGCCGTAGGTCCATATCTGCCCGACTGGTTGCCAATAGGTCTCTTTCTCCTGCTCTATTTCACATTCTGCAAGATAAATATCTCTGAACTTAAGCCACAGGCATGGCATTTCGTCATTCAGATTGTCAGAACCATGCTTGCAGGCATGATGGTACTGCTCATATACGCTTTCGGTGCTGACCCTGAAGTCAAGCTCGTACTCGAAGGTATGTTCATCTGTTTCATCTGCCCTACCGCTGCAGCCGTTGTTGTCGTGGCAGAAAAACTCGGAGGCAGTATCGGATCTCTTACCATCTTCACCATCATAGCCAACGTGGTGACGATGGTCATCATACCTCTCTTTTTCCCAATGGTGGAGAAGGAAGCCCACATCACATTTGCCATGGCATCGTTGTTGCTCCTTCGGAATGTAGCTTCCGTGCTTGTTGCCCCACTCTGTCTTGCCATGCTCTCACGCAGGTTCATTCCCAAGTTAGTGGCAAAAGTCAACAGGTATGGCAATATTTCCTTCTATATTTGGTGCTTCAACCTCATCATTGTGACAGGCGTCACGTTGCGTAACATAAGCAATAGCACTGTATCTGGATGGGTACTATGGTCATTGCTCCTCACGCCTCTCCTCGTATGCCTCGTCCAATTTGCCTTAGGCAAGGCCATCGGACGTCACTGGAACGATTCCATCAGCGCAGGTCAGGCACTCGGCCAGAAGGACACCGTGGTAGGCCTATGGCTTACCATCACCTTTCTCAATCCACTTGCAGCCGTTGCACCAGGTGCTTACGTTCTATGGCAGAACCTCGTCAATGGTTGGCAACTGTGGTACAAAGAAAAACATGGATACTTGAAATGGTAGAAGAAAAACAAATACCCCCATTTTGGGGCTTTTAATACAACTTTTATTATGAAAAAACTCTTTATCTCGGCAACACTTGCATTTGCCACACTCTGTGCAAACGCCCAGAATCCATATCTCCCACTATGGGAGTTTATTCCTGATGGCGAACCATACGTATTCGACGACCCAGACAATCCGGGCAAGAAACGTGTGTATATCTACGGTTCGCACGACAATCTCGTTACAGAATACTGCGGACGCGACCAAGTGGTATGGTCAGCACCTGTAGAAGACCTTACCAAGTGGCGCTATGACGGTGTCATCTTCAAGTCAACAAGGAACGCTAATGGCGAGTTGTTGAACCGTTTTGGTGTAGGTGATGTTTTATACGCACCTGATGTAACACTTGTTACCGACAAGAACGGAAAGAAGACATACTACCTCTACCCTAACAATCAGCAAGGAGGACGAAATGGTATGGTTGCACGTTCTTCACGTCCTGACGGCAAGTTTGAGGTGTGCAACTGGAGCAAGGATAATCCTAATGCCAACAATGGCATTCTCGGATTTGACCCAGCCGTATTTGTGGACGATGACGGACGTGTATATGGTTACTGGGGCTTCAAGCGTTGCAATGGTGCGGAGTTAGACCCAGAGACAATGGCAACTGTCAAGCCGGGCACAAAGATTGTGGAGGACATGATTCCTGGATATGAGCAGGACGAGACATTCCGATTCTTTGAGGCATCATCCATGCGTAAGATTAAGGATAAATATGTGTATATCTACAGCCGTTGGACACGTAATGGTGAGGAAGGACTTCCTGAGTCAAACTATACACTTGCCTATTGCTATGGTAATAGTCCTCTCGGTCCTTTCAAGTATGGTGGCACTATAATCGACGGACGCGGACGTGAGAAGCAGCCAGACGGCACTACGATAGCCACAGCCACTCCAAACGGTAACACCCACGGAAGTATCTGCGAGATA
>JAGCWG010000365.1 GCA_017961965.1 Bacteroidaceae bacterium
TGGACCCCCTCCCCAGCCCTCCCCCGTTCAAGGGGAGGGAGAAGTTACTCAGTCGCATAAGGTGGGAGGTGAATGCAGAGAGGTCAAATCATTTTTTCAAACACAGAGAGCACAGAGAACTCAGAGAGTTAAAAAGTTAAAATTATGGCGTTCGAAATAGCCGAGCTAAGCTAACTCCACTTATAACTTTTAATTTTTAATTTTTAACTCTAAGGTTAGCTATGCGAACCTTAGGTGTTCGCCCAGCTTACACGCTTCTGGTCTCCGATAATCTCTTGTACTTCCTTAACGAGCTGCTCATTCATAGGCTCATTTGCCCACTCGATGTTACGCTTTACGTTTTCTGGATTAGCTGAAGAGAAGAGGGTACCAGCAATACGAGGATTGTTGACAGAGTACTGGATGGCGAGACGTTCAATCTCATATCCCTTAGCCTCACAATGCTTGGCAGCCTTGGCGCAAGCCTTAACAAGAGCCTTTGGAGCTGGGTGCCAATCTGGCACTCCACGACGTGAGAGAAGTCCCATGCTGAGAGGAGAGGCGTTGATTAAGCCAACGCCCTTGCTCTCGAAGTAGTCGAGGAAATCCACCAGCTTGTCATCGTTAAGACAGTAGTGGCAGAAGTTGAGTACGCTCTCCACAGTACCAGCAGGTGCGTGGTCGATGACCCACTTGAGGTTTTCCAACTGAAGGTCTGTGATACCCACATGACCAACGATACCCTTTTCGCGAAGCTCCACGAGAGCAGGAAGAGTCTCGTCCACCACCTTCTGGAGTCCTCCAGGGAGCGAAGCCTGAAACTCAATATCGTGTACATTGATGATGTCTATGTAATCTACGTTGAGACGCTCCATACTCTCATACACGCTTTCTGTTGCACGCTTACCAGAGTAGTCCCAGGTGTTCACACCGTCCTTGCCATAGCGTCCCACCTTTGTGCTGAGGTAGTACTTGTCGCGGGGGATAATCTTGAGAGCCTTGCCGAGAACTGTCTCAGCCTTGTAGTGACCATAGTAAGGGCTGACGTCGATGAAGTTGATTCCTCCCTCGATGGCAGTCTCTACAGCCTTGATAGACTCTGCCTCTTTTGTCTCATGAAACACGCTTCCGAGCGATGACGCTCCGAAAGACAAACTTGAAATCTTAAGTCCCGTTTTTCCTATCTCAGTATATCTCATTATAAATATTAATCTTATAAGCTCAGTATTAGTATTATGCTCAGAACTATCATTGTGCTGTCCTTTGCTTTTATCACGTTGCAAAGGTATGGATTATTTCTCACACATACATTGGACTTTTTTATCCTAAAGTAGGACAAAACGAAACTGCACGAGTTTTTGAGTTGTGAATTTTGAGTACTTATTCCGTGTTTTTTATACAAAAAAACGAGAAGGATATGCGTTTATTCTTACATTTTTTCATACTTTTGCAAATCACTAAATAATGATTTTGCAAATGGAACATCAAATGTTATTCAATATCTGTGGATGGGTTGCCAGCATAGGTCTTATCCTTGGTTATCTTCCCCAAGCCATCCATACTATCCGTACGCGTAACACAGAAGGAATCTCGCTACCAGGTTTCAGCATGATGTCTGTAGGCTGTTTTGCTTTTGTGGTACAAGGTTTCATAAGTGATAACTATTATATGCTTTGCACCAATCTCATTACGTTTGTTTGTAGTGTTATCATCTTTGTCATAAAGATTAACAACGACTACCGTAAGAAGCGATAACGTATTCCTCCTCATTTTATGCCCCTGCTAATAAAGTGAGGAAACCATATCGGTCTATGTTTCTCAAATTATTAATTCTACGGGGCTATTCCTATCCACTTTAGTATTTTCCCCCAATTGTATAGGACAATTCACCCTGAAAGCTATTGTAAAAGCCACTATCTTTGCAACATCAAAAATAAAAACCAAACGCCCAAAGTTCCAAAGGCGTTCCGAAACCGAAAGGCAGAGGTTAACAGGGAACTCACGATTATGAAGACTTTCAAGACTTTTGCTTTAGCAGCAATAATGACAATATTCGGTACAGCAACATCATTCGCAGGCCGCACACCAGATTTGAGACACAACAACCGCAACAACACAACTGTTGTAGTTATCGACCATAACCGTCATCATCATGACATAAAGTGTCACAAGCCACATATCAAGACTCATCGTCATCTCAACCGTCCTGTTGACCGTTGTCTCTGCAAACATTGCAAGAAGATGCGTCATGACATGGCGAAGAAGATGCATCGAATGGAGAAGGCAAGACGCCATCGTAGATAATGATGAATGAAATGAGATGACGTATTCTGTCGTATCACGCATACTCTTTTGATTAAATATAAGAAGGTTAGTTATTGATAATGATGGAAAGAGGAAGCCGAGATGGCTTCCTCTTTTTGGGGTACGTTCAGCATGAGTATCAGCTTTTCAAATCAAATCATACACGGATAAACAGGATTATTTACTCCTCATTGGCTGTCGTTTTGTCCTATCCTCGTGCCATTTTACATATTGTCTCGCAATGTGTATTTTGTGAATCGCTCTCGCGAACCCCAATTTTTTTTATCACGATAAAAAAAATTTTTGATCGCGATAAAGTTAAAATTGGTTCTTTTGGAAAGGTGTGAGTATTTCGCCAAAAATCATCTCTGCCGTAAATGCCTTGTTTCGTTTTGTCCTATTCTGTGGAAAGCCCACTCATTTCTGTGCTAAGGATGTTTTTATAAGAACCCGCTAGTAGGGCTGGCTAAATTAACTATTCTCACCGAAGGTGATCTTTTATCCATATATTTTTCATTGGTCATTCCTCATTCCGTTTAA
>JAGCWG010000035.1 GCA_017961965.1 Bacteroidaceae bacterium
CCATCTCGTGGCATCGCTTGGTCTCTTGCTCTACCTTTGCCTCAAGCTTGAGGATTGTCTCTTTCATACTATCCTTGCCCAGTGAGGATGCTTCGGCGTAGTCATTGCGAAGCTTGGCAAGACGTGACTTGTCGGATGCAAGTGTCTTTGTGGCTTTCTGCCATTCTGTGAACATGGTCTTGGCTTCCTCTGAGTGGAAGTCCTTGAGCGATGTGTATGTGAAGTTATCGTTGATAACGAATGTGAAGTCCGATTTCTGTTTGTTTGAAGTGCTGGTCTGGCTGAGGGACAGACGCTGGCGTGCCTTGATGCGCTCATACTCGTTGTCTGGCGACCATGTTGCCTTGATGGAGCGTAGGGATGCGTATGATATAATCTCTTTGTGGTCATCGTTCTCATAGTCGAAAGGATGGCGTGACGGTGTGTAGAGGAAAGAGTAGATACACACCTTGCCCTCTGGCTGGTAGCGGTCGGATGCGAACCAGCCGATGCCGTTTGCCTCGTCAATGACTATCATGTAGTCGTTGGCGTATGAGGAGAATGGGAAGCCCATATTGTCGGCACGATAAAACTTGTCGTCCTCTGTGTCGTAACGAGTGACGTAGAGGTCATAGTTGCCATAACCCTCATTCGTGCGTGCGGCAAAGTAGAATGTTACGCCGTCGGACATGAGGAATGGATAGTTGAGCTCGCCATCAATCTCCAGTCCGTCAAGTATTGTGGATGAAACCTTTACTCCATTTTCGAGATAGTAACACTTGAATGTGCTGCTTTGCTCGCCTTCTTCTGTAAGTATGCTTACTGGCTCGTACATCTTGTTGCCAAGTTCGGTGGTGTAAGAGGTTGTCTTTCCGTCGGCGGAGAGTGTAATACTTCCGAGGTCATGCATGTTTGTGTAACCATCAAGGAACTTGTCCTTGGCAAGTACAATGCTGTCGAGGATGACAATCTTGTCCGTTCCGTTGAGTCCTCTGATTCCCTTGTTGCAAATCTCCAACTGCGCCTCAAGGGCTGATGTGTCCTTGCGGCGTCGTTTGAGTTGGGTAATCTGTTTCTCTATGTTTGTTTTAGCTTCCTCAAAACGGTATGATTGCACTACTGAGCCCATGTCGCCTGCTGGCAATGTAAGCTCGGGATAATATACAGGTTTGCTCAGGGAGTCGGACTTTGCCGACTCCTGAGCATACGCTGTGAGTGATATTGACGCTAATAAAAGCGTGATGATTCTTTGCATAGTTATATTTGTAAACTTGGGCTCAAGCCAAGGACGGCTTGAGAGACGCTTCATTAATGTAAGCCAAGGACGGCTGTGATTCAAGCCAAGTATGGCTTGAGGGATGGCTTACTTGAAGTTGAAGTAGTTCTTGGCGTTGTTGTAACAGATGTCTTCAATCATCTGGTTCACACGTTCTGCCTCATAGCCTGTGTATGGTACTTCGCCGTTCTCAATGTCTGTGGCAACGAGGTTGCAGAGGATGCGGCGGAAATACTCGTGGCGTGGGTATGAAAGGAATGAGCGTGAGTCCGTGAGCATTCCTACGAAACGACTGAGAAGTCCGAGGAGTGAGAGGGCGTTCATCTGTTTTGTCATGCCGTCCTTCTGGTCGAGGAACCACCATCCTGAACCCCACTGAATCTTTCCTGGGATGCTTCCATCCTGGAAGTTGCCGAGCATAGTGGCAAGCACTTCGTTGGCACAAGGATTGAGGTTGTAGAGAATGGTCTTTGCAAGTTTGCCGTCAGCATTGAGACGGTCGAGGAACTGTGAGCATTTCTTGGCTGTGTTGAACTCGCCGATAGAGTCGAAGCCTGTGTCAGGACCAAGGAGCTTGAACATCTTTGAGTTGTTGTCGCGAATAGCTCCGTAGTGGAACTGCTGTGCCCATCCTGCCTCTGCATCCTGCACTCCGAAGATGTACATCATGGCAGACTTGAACTTGAGAATCTCCTCCTGAGTAAGTGCGTTGCCAGCCATTACCTTGTCGAAGATTGCCTTAATCTCGGCATCTGTGTAAGGCTCTGCATAGAACTCCTCGATACCGTGGTCAGAGAGCTTACAGCCTTGTGCTGCGAAGAAGTCGTGACGGTTCTGTATTGCATCAACAAAGTCGTTGAAGTTGCTGATGTTCTTACCGCTAACGTCAGAGAGCTTGTTGACGTATGCCTGGAAGTTAGCTGGCACTTCAACAGCCATTGCCTTGTCAGGACGCCATGTAGGAAGCATCTGTGTCTTCATTGTTGGGTCTTTAGCCACGGCGATGTGGTACTCAAGAGAATCGACTGGGTCGTCTGTAGTACAAACGGTCTCAACGTTATAGTATTCCATAAGTCCACGTGGAGTGAACTTAGGGTCATTCTTTATCTTGTCGTTACACTCGTCGTAAATCTCACGTGCATTCTGTGGATTGAGTGTTTTGTCAATGCCGAATGCAGTCTTGAGTTCGAGGTGTGTCCAGTGGTAGAGTGGGTTGCGGAAAGTGTAAGGAACTGTCTCTGCCCACTTCTCGAACTTCTCCCAGTCAGTAGTGTCCTTGCCTGTGCAGAATCGTTCTGCCACGCCGTTTGAGCGCATTGCACGCCACTTGTAGTGGTCACCACCGAGCCAAATCTGAGTGATGGAGTCGAAACGCTTGTTGTCAGCCACCATCTGTGGAATGAGGTGGCAGTGATAATCAATAATCGGCATCTTAGATGCGTGCTCGTGGTACAACTTCTGCGCAGTTTCAGACTGAAGCAAGAAGTTCTCGTCCATAAATTTTTTCATAGGTTTATGTTAATTTTAATATTTAGTGTGGCAAAATTACTGAAATAATTCGATATTGCTTACATTTTTTATGGATTATAGCGTAAAAAGCCCTAATTTTGTAGCCTGAAAAGAACAAAGTTGACTCAACTAAATATTACTAAACAATAACATCTAATGAAATCATTGAACGCTCGCACAGCTCCAAAGAGCTCTGCACCTGAAAGAATCATTCAGTTTGGAGAGGGTAATTTCCTCCGTTGCTTCGTAGATTGGATTATCTACAATATGAATCAGAAGACAGACTTCAACTCAAGCGTAGTTGTCGTTCAGCCAATAGAGAAGGGTATGGTTGACTGGCTCAATGGTAAGGATTGTCTCTATCACGTAAACCTTCAGGGACGTCTCAACGGTGAAGCGGTAAACTCCCTTACACGTATCGACTGCATCTCACGTGCCATCAACCCATATTCTCAGAACTGGGCATTCCTCGCACTTGCTGAGCAGCCAGAGATTCGTTTCGTAATCAGTAACACAACAGAGGCAGGTATTGCCTTCGACGATACATGTAAGTTCACAGATGCTCCTGCATCTTCTTACCCAGGTAAGCTTACTCAGCTCCTTTTCCACCGCTTCAAGACATTCAATGGCGATCCAACAAAGGGTCTTATCATCATGCCTTGTGAGCTTATCTTCCTCAACGGTCACCACCTCAAGGATTGCATCTATAAGTACATTGAGCTTTGGAAGGCAGACTTCGGTGCTGACTATGCTTCATTCAAGGAGTGGTTCACAAAGTATTGCTACGTATGTGCAACACTTGTTGACCGCATTGTTCCAGGATTCCCACGCAAGGAAATCAAGGAGATTCAGGAGAAGGTTTGCTATGCAGACAACCTCGTCGTACAGGGTGAGGCATTTCACCTCTGGGTAATCGAGAAGCCAGAGAACATGGACATCGAAGACCTCAAGAAGGAGTTCCCAGCAGAGAAGGCTGGTCTCAATGTGCTCATCGCGCCATCAGAGAAGCCTTACCACGAGCGTAAGGTAACACTCCTCAATGGTCCTCACACGGTTCTCTCACCAGTTGCTTATCTTTCTGGCATCAACATCGTGCGTGACGCTTGTAACCACGAGGTAGTGGGTAAGTACATTCACAAGGTACAGTTTGAGGAACTTATGCAGACACTCAACCTCCCAATGGATGAGCTTCAGAAGTTTGCATCAGACGTGCTTGAGCGCTTCAACAACCCACACGTTGACCATCAGGTAACAAGCATCATGCTCAACTCATTCCCTAAGTATGAGACACGTGACCTCCCAGGCGTTAAGGTTTATCTTGAGCGTAAGGGTGAGCTTCCAAAGGGACTCGTATTCGGTCTTGCTGCTATCATTACTTATTATAAAGGTGGTACACGTGCCGATGGCGCTCCAATCGAGCCAAATGATGCTCCTGAGATTATGCAGATGCTCAAGGATCTTTGGGCAACAGGCGACACTCAGAAGGTTGCTGAGGGTGTACTTGCAGCAGAGAATATCTGGAAGGAGAACCTCAACAACACCGTTCCTGGTCTCATAGCAATGGTTAAGGAGTTCCTCGACCTCATTCAGGCAAAGGGAATGCTTGAGGCAGTAAAGACTATTCTCTAAGCCAAAGGCTTAGATAATTGATAATTGACAATTTATAATTGATAATTAGCCGTTCGGGACAAGCGTCCGAACGGCTTTCTTTTTTTTTGAAACACAGAGGACACGGAGCAGAGGGTGGTAAATTAACAATTAACATGCCGGTTCTCTGAGTTCTCTGTGCCCTATGTGTTGAAGGGCTTACTCAGCGATGGAGTGCCTAAAGCTCCTCCCCTCGGGGAGGTTGGGAGGGGGCTTTACCCCTTCTTTACGTACACCAGCGAAGGACCACGTCCAATGTGCGTGATGCCAGTTTCTTCAGATGAAGAAGTAAAGGAACGTAGCTCTAGTGAAGCCGTAGTCTTAGGCAGTCCTGTTATAGCCATATAGTCGGCAATGCGCATCATCTTGTGTTTGGCTATGAATTCCTGCGCCTTTTTCAGTCGTTCTTCTGGAGTAAATTTGCTACGGTTCACCCTGCTTGTGTAGCCACGTTCAAGGTGACATTCAAG
>JAGCWG010000366.1 GCA_017961965.1 Bacteroidaceae bacterium
ACAATCTGGGAAGGAAACCACAGTGCAGGTGGATGGGCTAACGGATTCCAAGCTCTTGCTTGGGGAGGCTTCGACTGGTCAACAGTCAAGGCTGGCAAGACTCTCATCGTTCACTTCACAGTTGACCCAGCTAAGGAGTATGGTTGTCAGATCCGTTTCGGTAATGGTAATTGGAGTGCTCTCCCTGGTACTAAGCAGTTGGAAGGCGCTGATGGTGATGGTAACATCTCAATGGCAGATGACGCTAAAGAGTATCGTGTCACCCTCACTCAGGAAATGATTGACGAGATGGTTGCAAATGGCGGACTTGTTATCTGCGGTGCTTGGTTCATCCTCACGAAGGTTGGTATTGAGTAAAGAATTTTTTTAACAAATATGAAACATAAGGGGAGCACATCATTGCGCTCCCCTTTGTTATGTTTTTTAGCCATTGACCATTCTCGGCTTAATATTCCCATCTTTTCGTATAAGCGCAAAAACATTGCTGTGGCATTGTCTAATTTTGTTGAGGAATAATGATAATACGATAAAAAAGTACCATCATTTGCAAAAAAATAAAGATGGTGAAGCAAATAAATATAGTATATTTGCACCATTCAAACAAAAAATCACAATCATGAAAGCATTGAAATTATTTTCAACACTATTTCTTGCGGGGATGCTTGTATCAATATCTTCCTGTAAAGATGGAACGAAAGCGTCTGACCCATTAGCAGATAGCGGAAGGACGGAACGTACAGAAAATCTTTTGGCAAACATGGATTCTCTGTCAAGGATCGGGTATATGTTCGGTCATCATGACGACACAGTGTATGGTATAGGATGGGTAGGTGACAGCGCAGCCTCTGATGTTAAAAGCGTGTGTAACGACTATCCTGCTGTCATCGGATTTGATATTGCCAATATAGAGTTAGGTGATTCAGTGAACATCGATGGCGTATCATTCGACAAGATACGTGAGGAGGTAATCAACCAGTACAATCGTGGTGGCGTTGTTACAATCAGTTGGCATGCAAATAATCCAAGTACCACGGCAAATGCATGGGTGAAGGATGCCAACAACCCTACTTCTGAGGAAAAGCAGACAGTAGCGTCTATCCTTGAAGGTGGCAAGAATCATGATAAGTTTGTCGGATGGCTGAAGAACGTATCCACATTCCTTAACTCCCTCGAAACACCTTACGGAGTGCGAGTGCCAGTCATCTTCCGTCCTTGGCACGAGAACACAGGTTCTTGGTTCTGGTGGGGAAAGGCAGAGTGTACTCCGGAGCAGTTTAAGGCTCTGTGGGTAATGACTATTGAACAACTGAAGAATAATGACGTGGTAAATGCGTTATACGCTTATTCACCAGGTGGAGAAGAGACGCCATCAGGTGGTCACTATATGGAGAGATATCCAGGTGACGAATACGTTGATATCCTCGGACTTGACATATACTGCATGGCAGAAAGTTCAGACGACACACTTTCTATCGCAGCATTTGCCAATAGCCTTGACAAAAACCTTGATGTGGTATGTAACCTTGGTGCTGAACACAATAAGGTTGTTGCACTCACGGAAACAGGCTTCGAGGGAATAAAGACTACTAATTGGTGGACTGCGACCCTTGCGCCAGTACTCGACAAGCATAATATTGCATACGCATACGTTTGGCGTAATGCACATGACAAAGTGAACCACTTCTATGCTCCTTATCCAGGACAGAAGAGTGCATCCGATTTTGTGTCATTCTACAATCTGCCAAAGACATTATTTGCGCATGACTTAAATGGCATGTATCTGAAGAATTGATTCTTTCTGTCGTTGCGGAAAAACTTTAGAAACGAAAATTAAAGAAAACTATTTTCAACACAGAGAGCACAGGGCACAGAGAAGAAACAAAAGAGCCTCTATATTTCTCAGAAAAAAACTCTGAGTACTCCGTGTCCTCTGTGTTTTAAAATATTGTTTTTCTCTATTTTTCCTTCGTCCGCGCCTCTGGCGCGATAACTTTTCCGCAAGAACCAAAAAACATAAAAACTCAATAACTTAAAAACTTACAATATGAACAGACTAACCAGAAACCTTTGGAGCATATTTGCTCTTATATCAAGCCTATTCATCGCTACATCTTGTGGTGATGACAGTACGGAGGATGCCCCTACTGGTATGCAGGCAACAATCGTGACACGTTCAAGCAGCATAAAAGAAGGTACAGAAGTTGATGCTGCTACCGTAACAAAGATTACCATAAGCTACAACACTACTGTGACACAGTTGGCAGATGCCAACATCACACTCAATGGCGTGAAGGTTGTAGGGCAAAAAGGGGCTACAACCGCGATGGATATGGATATCGCTGTTACGCTGGAGGATGGTAAGGAATACACCCTTATTATTCCAGAGGGAAGTGTTGTCGCAACCAATGACGCCAACCGTACAGCACCAGAGTTTGTGCTTCACTTCAAGACAAAGAAGAGCCTCGAAGACTCTCTCCCTGATAATGAGGCAATGGCTGTGACAAGGAAGCTTGGCTTTGGATGGAACCTTGGCAATCATTTTGACTCTCACAATGATGGAAAGAAAGTGCCAGAAAGTTGGGGCTCTTGGTGGGACCATGCCACTCCTACAGAGGCTCTTTACCAGAACCTTGCAAAGGCTGGTGTAAAGACCGTCCGCATCCCGGTGACATGGGGACCATGGCAGGGCACAGCTCCTGAATATCTGATAGAGGACTCATATATGTCACTTGTTAAGAACAATGTACTCTGGGCTAAGGCTGCAGGTCTTAACGTAGTCCTTAACACTCACCATGATGAGTACTGGCTGGATGCTTATTCTGCATCAAGCAACACAGAAACAAATGAGGAAATCAAGGCTCGTATAGTTGCCACATGGAAACAGATTGCAGATACATTCAAGGATGAGGACGACTATCTTATCCTTGAAACATTCAATGAATTGAATCATAGTTGGGCTGCACCTACCAATGGCGAGCTAAAGATTATGAACGAATGGAATCAGCTTGTCGTCAACACCATACGCGAAACTGGAGGAAAGAATGCTACACGCAGGATTGCCGTGCCAAGTTATCAGGCAAGTCCGACATACGCTCTCGACTCACGTTTCGTCGTTCCTACAGATAATGCAAACAAGCTTATTGTTGCCGTTCATTGCTACGACCCATATAACTTCACCCTCGCTGAGAATTTGGTGGAAACATGGGGACACAACGCAGGAAATAGCTATGATGAGAAGAACATTACAGACCTGCTCAGCAAGTTGAAATCACAGTTCATAGAAAAGAACATCCCATGCTATCTTGGTGAGATTGGTTGTTCACGTCACACCACTGACCTCGGTAATGCGTGCCGCGAATATTATCTCGAATACTTCTGTCGTGCAGCACATTATGCAGGACTTGCCGTTACACTTTGGGACAATTTCAGCCCAGGAGACGGTGCTGAACATCATGCCTATATCTCACATAATGATGGGTCATGGATGAATGATAGCGAGGAATTGGTCAAGACTATGATTAAGGCTGCCACAAGTACAGACCCAACATACACATTGGAGTCTATCTACAATCGTGCACCAAAGAAATAAACAGCAATCAGAGTTAGTCGGTAATCATAATGTAGTTACCGACTAACTCCATTTTATTTACTTAAACAGTATATGCCTCTACTCACTTGCAGAGGTGCATATAAACATTATTCCAAATAAAATGCGTAGATTTGCACTGATTGTTTTAACTTTTAATTCAAAAAAAGGATGGAAGCTTCACCATATTACAGTCAGTTGATTGATGCACTTGACGCTAATGGTTCACAGAATGAACCAATAAAAGTCAGGTATGCAGAACTGTACCGTATCCTTAACGAGATGATGAATGAGATAACAGAGCGCACAGGACTTGTGTTCTCTGGTCCCTTTGCACGTCTCACCTATCTTGTGAGGGAATATGGCGTGGAGCACGAATTGTATAAGCGTATCAACAGTTTCCGTTCTTTGTGCAAATCCTTACAGACAGCTGATGTCAAGCAGTTAGAGGCTCACTACAAGTATGATGCAAAGACACTTACAGACTTCATCTGTGCTGTAACAGGGGATGCCATTCCTGCGGAGTTATCGACCATGCTTCCGCGTAGCGTTAAGGTGTGGAAGACAGTTCGCATGGCTCTGCCATATATGCGTGTGGTAGTGGATAGCTGGGATGACACACATATTCTTGCTACAGCGGAGGATGCGGAAGAGGACATCATTCGTATCAATTATGCAAAGCCAAACTTGATGGGCGACTGGTCGTACATTCGTGGTTTACTGAGCAAGGGAGCACAACTTAATATCATTCATCCTGCAAAGGTAAAGGACGAGTATCTGCCTGAACTTATCATCTTTGAACCAGATTATCTTATAGATATTTCGTCCATAGCATCATGCTTCAAGGAATATGGTGTTACACCTTTCACGTTTCTATTGAACAGATTCAAGAAATCAGCAAATACCAAGGCTATACTTGTGGGTAACATAGCCGGACAGATGCTTGATGAGGAGATTAACAACCCGAAAGCAACTACATACAAGGACTCTGCTATCACATTCTTCCGTAACAACTCGCTTTCTATAGTAACCTGTCAGGACTCCATGGCGACATTCCACGAGGATGCTAAGGTGCAGCAGGATAATATACGTAACATCGTAGATAAGGCTCAGAAAATAGACCATTTCTTTGAACTCGACAAATTGGTTGTTGAGCCATCTTTCTTCTGTGAGATGCTTGGAATACAAGGACGTATGGACTTGCTTCACACGGAATACAAGGTGTTGCTTGAACAGAAGTCGGGTAAGCGTGCTTTTATGAGTAACGCCCATCAGGAGCCTCACTATGTGCAGATGCTCCTTTATCTGGCTTTACTCCATTACAATTTCGGAATATACAACGAGGAGGTGTCATGTTACCTTCTCTACTCCAAATATCCAGACGGGTTGATGAAGGAAGGCGCTTCGCCCGAACTGCTTTTCAAGGCTCTGAAGCTAAGGAATGAAGTAGTATGGAACGAGTATTACCTTGGGCGAGGCGGTATTAGGATTTTAGAACACCTTACTCCTGACCGCATCAATGTGAATGGCATCACATCTGATTTCTACCGCAAATACATCCTGCCAGACATAACCTATACGCTTGGCGTGATTCAGTCGGCAAGCGTGCTTGAACGAGAGTATTTCTACCGTATGTTTACGTTTATGCACAAGGAGCACATCCTTGGCAAGGTTGGCAATTCTCGCAAGGAGGCAAATGGTCTTGCTTCCATCTGGAACTGTACTCTCGAAGAGAAGAAACTGGCGGGTGCCATACTCGATGGTCTCACTGTTGACAAGGACTCGCTTCAGCCATCTTCGCCAACCATTGTGTGGCATACTCCGGAAGACGAGGACGATTATCTTCCAAATTTCCGTGAGGCAGATTCTGTGATACTATATAAGTATATGCGTGGTACTGTACCTGATGCACGCAAGGGTATCGTTTACCGTGGCTCGATAAATAATATGAAAGAAAACGACATTGTCGTGACATTACGTTCCGTGCAACGCA
>JAGCWG010000036.1 GCA_017961965.1 Bacteroidaceae bacterium
GTAAGTTTGACCAGCGCATCAGCGCATTCATGGTAAGTCCTCTGGGTGACTATGAAGTGTTTATCTTTTCAAGGGCAAAGAAAGGCAAGGTGTCAAATAAGTACAGAATTGAAATCTATCGTTCGGGCGAAGATTCTAAACTGTGGGAGAAGAACTTCAATGCTGCCACATGTTCTTTCCGTATGACACCGTTCGGAATTCTCGAAGTGAACCGTGGCAAGATACAGATGTTGCGCTATTCTTCTGGTACACCATTATGGACAACTTCTACCAATTCGTATTGTGGATGTGTGGGTGATATGTTCATAACACGTGATATGTTTGGCGGTATTCATTCCTATTCGCTCCAAACTGGCGAAAAATTGTGGAACACAAGCATAAGTCACAATGGTGGTCTGTGTTACTCGCAGATACTTGACGAGACTCATGATTTTCTCGTTGCTGACAACATCTACAAGATAGACTGGACAAATGGTGAGACAAAGCATCTCAAAGCCAAGACGTATATCAAGGATAAGGGTGCAATAGCACTTACAGCACTTATGGCATTAGGCTCTGCTGTTGCTTCCGCTGGTATGGGAGGAGGCTTTTATTACTATTCGTACCCAGTTTATACACAGTCAAATTCGGCGGCTAATCTTCGTGAAGGACTTACTATGTCACCTACGAGTGGTTACAATATCTTTGGCATTGCATCAGGCATTGTTCAGGATAATGGAAGAAACTATTTTGCCGACCGCAACAGCGTGACGTGCTTTGATGATGACCTCAACGTGATATGGAGGACAGAGGTGGAGGACGAAAAGAATACAAGGTCTGTTCTCATCCTTACTGATGAAAAGTTGTATGTGATAAGTCTCGGTTATGCAATCAAGGGTGGCATGCTCAAAGACCTTGCAGCTCCATCGGTGTCTGCATACAGCACTGTTGACGGAAAGCATCTGTTCACAGAGAAACTGCGTGACGACAAGAAACATGTACGTGACGACTATGGAGAGGGTGACTACTTCTATATGATGTTTGACGATGCGATATCTATCCTCAATATAGCAGACAATGAGGTAAGTAGGATTGACTATGATGCAGCAAAGTATGGCTCTCTTTATTCTTTTGTTTCTGGTGACGATTGCATTGTCAAGGCAGATGGTGCTTTCTTCCAGCCTCTTAAAAGTATTATCAAGGACATACCTTTGGCAACGAATAACGGTTACGTCGTTGAGATGTCAAGAGAGACAGGAAATGTTAAACCTATATGTAACCGAACAAGCTTCTATCGTGTGATAGATGAACTGAACGGCCATATCCTTATGCGTGGTGGCTATGATAATCGGGAGATATGGAGCATCCATGATTCAAAGGCAGTCATGTTGACTGACGATGCAAAGAAGGTCTGGGTTCATGACAACAGAGTGTTTTATATGAATACTGCTGGCGAAATCATCTGCTTCGAGATAATAAGTAAGTAGGTGTGCATAATTATTTTCACAATTCTTGCACACCTACTTAAGAATAAAAAATGAAGTATGCAGAATGTCGGGAGGAGAAATTGACAATACAAAAATCAAAAACACATAATTGAGAGTGAAAGACGACAGAACGAAGCACAAAAGAAAATAGATAAAAAAGTCTGAAGGGATTTACTTTCCCTTCAGACTATAACTCTGTTGACGGAGCCACTCTGTCCATTCGGCAAGCGTACGACTATTGTCAAAGGTCTGCCAAGGAATAGGTTTTCCTATATATACTTTAAATCTTTTATTGCGTGCAGTCCTGACTGTCTGCCAAGGAAGGAGGATGAGACCTATATTAAACTTCATTCCCAATTTACGGCGAAGCACCTCAAGGCTATAGAAGAAGATGGAGTTCCTACCCTCAAAGTACATAGGAACAACGTCACGCTTGGAGTCAACAGCCTGACGAATGACGGACTTTTTCCATGCTATGTCCTGAATCTTTCCATCAATATAGCGTGAACAGAAACCTGCAGGGAATGTCATTATCTGCGTTTCGTCGCTATGGTACTCACGCTCGATGGCTTCCATGTCCTCACGCTTCTGTGCACCAAGGGTATTGACTGGCAGAAATACGCTCTGGAGAGGTTCTATGTTCATGAGTATGTCGTTCACAATCACCTTAATTTTAGGGTAACGTGAGCCGAGAAGCTTGATGTACGAGATACCGTCAAAACCACCAAGAGGATGGTTGGAGATGAAGACGTAACGTCCTCCGTCCTTAGGAAGATTTTCTTCTCCCACAAGCGTAAAACTGACGTTCAGGTGCTTGGTGATATTGTCAGCAAACTCCACGCCCTTAATGCCATCATACTTGGAGAGTATCTCGTTGAGCTGTTTCTGACACAGGAGCCACTTGGCAAATGTCAAAACAAACTTAGGTATCTTATTGTAATGCTGCGGTACCTTCTGCTTTACCACAGCATCTATATCAATCAGTTTAGCCATGAAATGAGTTATGAGTTTTAGAACGAAAATTTCTTCAACACGGAGAACACGGAGGACACAGAGTTTTTCTAAAGAAAACAGAGATTAGATTTTTTCTTCTCTGAGTTCTCTGCTCTCTGTGTTTAAGAATTAAATCTTAATTTTGAATTATTAATTCTTAATTTCAATACGATGCGCTTGCCTTTATGCCTTCCTTTTCCAATAAGGCAACTATCCTATCCAGTTCCTCGTGCGTAGCCTTCAGGAGGCCATGGTCTGGCGTCTCACGGTCTATGGTGTAAATCATCACCTGACGTGGCGCAATCTCCTTGACCGCCTTGAGCCAAGGGAGAACATAATCGTCCGTGGTGTTATCCACGTTCACGCCAGCATCTGTCGTTCCCTTCATGAACATCGTCTGTATGATGCACTTGCCATTGAAAGCCTTCATGTTCTCGACAACCTGCTTCACATCATAGTGTGCAACAGGACGGTCAACATTCATAATGTACTCGGCATTTACCGTGTCAAGCTTGAGGATGTTATTGTCAACCTTGAGCAAGGCTTCACGCACTTTCATTTTTCCGCAAAGTGTTGCGTTTGAGAGAACGCTCACTTTGGCTTCTGGAAAATATTTGTCGCGCAACTCAAGAGTGTCGTTTATTATCTCCGGGAACTCTGGATTGGCTGTCGGCTCACCATTGCCTGCGAATGTAAACACATCAGGTCGAGGTCCATTCTTGACCATATCCTGAAGCCTTGCCTCAAGAGCTTCACGTACCTCAATGCGTGTAGGTACTTTGTTATGAGCAGGATGCCATGCATTGAAGCCACATTCGCAATAGACGCAGTCGAAGGTACAGAACTTACCGTCCTTTGGCAAGAGGTTGATACCTAACGACACTCCGAGACGACGGCTGTGGATTGGACCGAATATCGGCGATGGATATATTATAGTGGACATTATACTTAACGAACAAAAATAATGTATTGATAAAACGATGCAAAGATAAGGCTTTTTTGAATAAAATATTCTTTTTTATTGCGATTATGAGTAGATAATACGAAAGTTCAACTATATTTGCAATGTCAAACAAAAACAAAAGGCCAACGAATAAGGAATAAAAACGAGACATCTGTTTACATCCTTTGTTCGGGATACTTAATCGAAAAAGATAATATAGTATCAAAAAAGCCTTGTTTTTGAAGTACTGACTAAGTACTGACTCATATGAGACTTATATGAGACTTATATGAGACTTAAATGAGACTCTCAGTATTGACAATAAAGTATCATCGGTATTGTAGAGAAATGTCTTAGATTTAGTATAAAACAACAAAGGCTTAGGTCTTGTGATAGTAAAGACAATACTTTAACAATTAAAACCTTAATAAACATGAATGAATTAACAACATGGTATCTTGGGCTTGACCCAAGTCTTCAAATCTTCTGGGGATGCGCACTCATCAGTTCGGGAGTGTTTGCCATACAGACAGTAATGACCCTTATCGGAATGGACAATGCCGAGATGGATATGGATGCCGACTTTGACGGCGACACCATGGACACGGGTGGCTACATGAGCCTGTTCTCCATCCGCAGCCTCGTCAACTTCTTCGTTGGTTTCGGCTGGGCAGGTATCAGCTTCTACAACGTCATCCCTGTCAAGTTCCTACTCTTCGTCGTGGCAATAGCCATCGGTATTGGCTTCGGATATATGTATGTATTCCTCCGCAAACGCCTCATGCGACTTGAGTCAAACGGTGCAGTTGATATCAACGATTCTCTTGGCAAGGAAGCAGAAGTCTATCTCCGTATTCCTGCAAACAACACGGGAACAGGCAAGGTGCAGATAAGTCTTGGAGGTTCTATACATGAGATGCCTGCCATTACTGAAGGCAACGAGATTCCTTCTGGCAAGCGCATCATCGTGACAAAGGTTCTTGACAACAAGACACTCCTTGTGGAAGAAATCTAATATAACTCATATTTTAGAAGTTTACTTTATGTAGTTATAGAGTAGTTATAGTGGAGTTAAAAAGGAGTTAAAAAGACGATACTCCTTCACTGATTGTTTTGAAATCACGATGCGATAGACATTCGTCTTTTTAACTTCCTATATAACTTCTTTTTAACTCCTCTTTAACTTCAAGCTAAAGTTGAGTAAGAGAACAAACTAACTAAATAATAACTTAAACTTAATAACATTATGGATTTTACAATGGGAATGCCCGTAATTATCGCAGCTGTCGTTGTAGTCGTAGTGCTCTTCACAGCAATCGTAAACCGCTACCGCCGTTGTCCTTCAGACAAGATTCTCGTAATCTATGGAGGTAGCTCGGCAAACAAGAAGTCAGCAAAGTGTGTACATGGTGGTGGTGCTTTCGTATGGCCTATCGTCGAGGACTATGCTTACCTTTCACTTACACCAATAAGCATCGACGCCAACCTCACTAACGCACTCTCACGTCAGAACATCCGTGTGGACGTGCCATGTCGATTCACAGTTGCAATATCAACAGACCCTGACTGCATGAATGCTGCCGCTGAGCGTCTTCTCGGACTTACTGCAGGACAGATTCAGGAACTCGCACGTGATATTCTCTTCGGTCAGTTGCGTCTCGTTATCGCTACCATGAGTATCGAGGAACTCAACAGCGACCGTGACAAGTTCCTTGAGGCTATCTCAAGCAACGTGGAAGGTGAGCTCAAGAAGATCGGTCTCCGTCTCATCAACGTAAACGTAACAGATATCAACGACGAGTCTGGATACATCGAGGCTCTCGGACAGGAAGCAGCTGCCAAGGCCATCAACGAGGCTAAGGTACGTGTAGCAGAGCAGGAGAAGATTGGTGAAATCGGTAAGGCAGAAGCTAACCGTGAGACACGTGTACGTACAGCCGAGGCTAATGCACAGGCAGTACAGGGTGAGAATGAGGCTAAGGTACAGATTGCCAACTCTGATGCCGACCGTCGTGAACGTGAGGCTGAAGCTCTCCGTAAGGCAACTGCTGCCGAGAAGGTAGCACAGGCAAAGGCTCTTGAGGAGGCTTACTCAGCAGAAAAGCTTGCCGAGGATGCTCGTGCCGACCGTGAACGTGCAACACAGAGTGCCAACGTGCTCGTAAGTCAGGAGATTGAGAAGAAGCGTAAGATTATCGAGGCTGAGGCAGAGGCTGAAAAGATTCGTGTCAACGCCAAGGGTGAGGCTGATGCTGCATACGCTAAGATGGAAGCAGAGGCACGCGGTCTCTACGAGATTCTCTCTCGTCAGGCAGCAGGTTACGACAAGATGGTTGAGGCAGCAGGTGGTGATGCCAACAAGGCATACATGCTCCTCCTCCTTGAGAAACTCCCAGAACTCGTCAAGACTCAGGTTGAGGCAGTCAAGGGCATCAATATCGACCACGTAACTGTTTGGGATAGCGGTAACGGTGCTGACGGCAAGGGAAGCACAGCCAACTTCCTCTCTGGTCTCATGAAGTCTGTACCTCCACTCAACGAACTCTTTGACCAGGCAGGTCTTGCTCTCCCAGAGTACCTTGCCAAGAAGGGTGAGAAGAAGGAAGAGGAACCATCCAAGGACTTTGAAGAAGTAAGCGAATAACAGATTGCAAACTTCACATGTGTAAACGAAAGAAGGGCAGCCACATCATGGCTGCCCTTCTTGTATTAGCAATTTGTAAAAAAACGAGATTTAAATTCTCCCACTTGCAAAAAAAATCGTACTTTTGCATTATAGTTCTTATCGTGATAACATATACGAGAGATACATAACCAACAAACAAGTGATTATGACTTACATAAACTCATTTCATAAAGAATCCGTTGAAAGATGCTTAAAGAAGATTTCTCAATCAAAGAGTTTGCAGATAAACTGCGAAGAAGAAGCGAGGAAAGCAAAGGAAATGCACAAGAGGATTGCTCGTCTATATCCAGAGACATAGACGCAAGGGCAGTAGCTTTAATTGTAGAAGCATTAGCCAAGGAAGAAGGGTTGTGGATTGACATCTCAGAGATATTCACTTTAGGCACGCCATTTCCAAGTGGCGTGGAAAATGATGTGTACCTAAATGCCAACGGAAACAAAATCTACAAGGTAAACAATTTGATGACAAGCAAGACGATATCAGTCTTACTTAAGAGATTGGACATTCACAATCAAATCTTTCCACAAACATCATATTCTTTAGTTGGATTTACAGGCTTTGGAAGCGGAAGTGTCTATCCTGTACTTAGTCAAGATTTCGTACCCAACGAAAGAGAAGCAACACCAATAGAAATAGATATGTACATGTCAGCCATCGGCTTTACGAAGATTGGCGAATCTGAGTATCAGAAAGACAATCTAATCGCATTTGATTTAAAACCTCGCAATGTACTAAGAGATACTGATGGCGACATCTTTGTTATAGATGTTGACTTCAAGGAAAAACGATAAAGATATCAATAAGGGTGAGAAGAAGGAAGAAGAACCATCCAAGGACTTTGAAGAAGTAAGCGAATAACAGATTTCAAGCTTCACATATAAACGACAGAAGGGCAGCCAATCGGCTGCCCTTCTTGTTCTCGTTCAACCTTTAGAATAACTTAAACATAATAGAATTGCGCCCATGCGCAAAAGACATAAAAATGCTCGACGAGCAAATCTCAAGGATTGCTTATAAATTAAATAACTTTACGAGTATATAATCTTTTTCAAAGTCTTTAATTTTAAGTCTAACCTTACCAAGGGAGCCACCTCCATACGAGACTGGCGGGTTACTGTATCTATCTTCCTTACGTGAAAGAGTATTTTCTTTCTCACACACAATAGCAAAAGGTCGTCTTGCAATCTCATCACTTATGTCAGCGTAAATTTTAAATCGAACGGTACTAACTTTGGAAAAATCATTCGAATTGTCATGGTAGTTACCTAAATATGTACCATAACTCTCCCACCTAGCAAAGTTTGTTAAGAATGAAGTTTCATATTCCATTTCGTCTCCAGATATTGTATATATCTTAAATTCCGGAATTTTAGGATAGTTCACCGTTGACTTTATTGACATTGCTGCCATTACATATTTTTCGCCCCTATCAGCCTTTATATAGTGATATCCACTACCATAAGCATCACAGGTAAAAGTTGTACCGATGTTAATAGAAGATAGAGTTATGGTGTTATAGTCAATCGTAAACACAGTCTTTGCTTTAAGAGCCTTAAATCCAAGTGCTTTAAGCCTCTCTTGTTCTGCCTTTTTTATCGCCTCTTTTTTTTCGATGTCAGATTCCACAGAAAGACAGGATTTTGCTTCAACTGACGTTGGAAAGAGCTTCTTTAGTTCGGCGATTTTCTTTTTTGCCAACTTGAACTCCTCGTTTTTCACACATTCATTGATGTCTGCCAATCGTTGGTTTGCTGGATAAGAAAGAAGTACAAGAGAATCTTTTAGGATAGAAATCTGTTGCTTATCAACTTTGCAAACATTCATTAGAGAATCGATTCGTCCATTAAGACTTTTGATTTCATTCTCATAAACTTCTTTGTTTCCGTTACAAGAAAACAAAAGAAGAATTAAAAGATAACATAGTTTTTTCATGCCATTTTATTATTAATTGTTTTATCTGGTTGTATTCATGATAATAAAAACGGTCTGCTTGCGCTATGCATTGAGAAAGAAATAACTTTAACAAAAAGCGTGGTTTCTTGTCTCTGTTAAGTGTCTTTTGAGGTCGTAGGATAAACCCTGTATCACACAAAACAGAACAGACACCACGCTTGTGTAAATATATAAACCACACAAGTGTGAGAGAGCAAATATGCTCTCAACACACTTTGGGCAGTATACAATACACCCTGTGCTTCTGTTACTGCTTGTTTTTGTGATACAATGAAATTTCCTACGTTTCAAAAGACAAAAACATAGCGAACAAACGCATTGTTATGTAAGAAATGACAGTCTTGTGGACTGTCGCATGCAAAAATAAAGTATTACAATCAAACCGCCAAACTATTTGTCAAAAAACTTTCATGATGTATAACAAAACAGAGATTCTATTTCTAATATTACACCGAAAGGAAAGAGACATTGGGAACTAAGCTGTTATTCTATGTTTGTTAAACAATTTTGTATACAGAATCATCTAATAGCTGACATATATGTTAGACATAAAAACAATCAGCAAGACACATGAATGTCGTTCGCAAACTGTCGATAGTCTGAGAGACGTGGGACAGAATAAGAAAAAGCATATTGTAAAGAAAGCTCGAAGGGCTGATAGAACACAGACAGGGCGTGGAGCGTAGCGGAACCCCTGTATAAAGTTCGGTTCTGTTTTTCAGAACTCCGAAGGAGTGACAGAATAAAGACACTAACATGGCTTTTGTTCTGCCAC
>JAGCWG010000037.1 GCA_017961965.1 Bacteroidaceae bacterium
CACATCCTTCTTCTCGGCATTGTTGATGTCGCTCCAACATTCTATCATATCCACGTCTTTGTAGGCAAGGTAGTATAGATGAACGGTTGTCGGATAGACAGGGTCCTTGAGAGTGATGGTGAGGAGTGTGCCCTTGCGTTCGTTGCCATTAGGAGCCTTGTCGCTCACTTCCTTGATGTCGTAATCCTGTACGAGGAGGCTTGTGGACATATTGCCGTCGGCATGAGTCATGGCAAGTGCCACCTCACTCTGTGTATGGTTGGCTCCGTAAGCAGGATAGAGGTCGAGGTGTGACCAGTTGTCCGTAGTAGGATTAGGGAGTGACTTGAGGTCCTGGGCTGAGAGCCTTGAACCGTAATAGACGAACTTAGGTTCTCCATCTTTCCAGATGTCAACAACGAGGCTGTTGCCTGGAGTATGTATCTCTACCTTTTCTGCTGATGCCGTGAGTGACATGGCAGCAAGGAAAGAGAAAAATGCTGATTTCAATTCATGATTCATAGAGTTGCAATTATTTGAGTTCTTGAGTTTTGGTTTGTAAGTTTTTAGGTTTGTGAGTTTTTAAGTTCTCGCGGAAGAGATTTCCAACACAGAGAGCAGAGGGCACAGAGTTGTTCAAACCATTTTTTTGCACGAATTATCATGTAATTGACCACGAATAATCATGAATATTTTTTTACAATTTAATTATCACAAATAGATTTCGATGTCGAAATCATAATTAATGATAATTGGCTACGCCGAGCTATAGTTTAGTGTTAAAATTCATGACAATTTATGGCAAATTCGTGGTAATTCGTGTTTTCAAAAAATAACCCTCTCAGGGGACTCTGTGTTCTCTGTCTCCTCCGTGTTCTCTGTGTTTCAGCGAATGAGTAAAATATATTTTTCACTCTTCACTCCAACTTGTTGGCTTTACATCGTAGCTGTCAGGAACGTCGCATTACCGAATATATACAGGATATTCTCTGAGGCAGGGACGAGTACAGTCTCGCCTTGGCGGATGCTGATGCCGTTGATGTTGGCTTCGCCCCACAGACACATGACGACGACGAAGGAGTCGCACTTGAAGTCAATCTGTGCCGCTACCTGTACCACTACGCGATGGACGACAAAGTAAGGACAGTTGATAAGTTGTGAGGTTGGCTTGGTGGAGTCGTAGCTTGTGCGATACTCTGGCCATACCTGATAGTCGATGGCATCTTTTGCCTGTTCTACGTGCAGTTCACGTGGTTTGCCGTGTGCATCCTTTCTTCCGAAGTCATACACGCGGTATGTTATATCGCTTGTCTGCTGTATCTCAGCAAGGAAATTGCCTGCACCGATGGCATGAAGCCGTCCCGCAGGAATGAAGTAAAGGTCGCCGTCATGGCTCTCATGTGTGGCTATGACCGAAGCCATCGGATTCTCGCTGCCGTCAGGTCTTTCGTCTTCGTTCTCGCTTACGAGTCGTTCGTAGTCATCGGGAGTGATGGACTTGCGGAGACCGCTATATATCTTTGCTCCAATGTCAGCCTTGATGACGTACCACATCTCGGTCTTACCTGCGCATCCGTGACGTTCCATGGCAAGTTTGTCGTCAGGATGCACCTGTACGGAGAGGTCCTGACGTGAGTCGATAAGCTTGACGAGGATAGGGAACTTGTTGCCGTAGGTCTTGTAAACCTTGTCGCCTATGAGCAGTCCCTTGTACTTGTCGATGAGTTGGGTGAGAGTGAGTCCCACGTCAACATCATCAATGAGTCCGCGGTCGATGGCTACACTCTCATGTCCTGGTACGCCACTTATCTCCCAGCTCTCACCTATATTAGGCTGAGCCGTGTAGATACCCTTGAAGGGTGCTATCTGATAGCCACCCCACAGTGTGGTCTTTAGATATGGTTGGAATTTGTAAGGTTTCATCTCTTTTTAATGAGTAATTAGGAATGAGTAATTAGGAATGAGAAATTAAATTAAAAATTAATATGCAGGTTCGCTGAATGAGGGAGGTGCAATTAATAATTAACATGCCGTTCGGAACGCTTAGACCCGAATGGCTGATATTAGCGAGCCTGCATGTTAATTTTTAATTTTTAATTTTTAATTCTTTCCATAATCTCAAGACACATGCGGCTGTTGTGGTATGGACATTTCCAGAAGCCTGCGTGGTCATCTGTGGTGTTGAGGCTACCTTGGGCATCACGACTCCAGTACCACTCGCCCTGTTTGTAGTCAATGAGATTGTCCTTGATGTACTGCCAACAACGGAGGGACTTGTCGAGTGCGGACTCATCGCCGAAATGCTGATAGATATTGTACCAGCCAACGACATTCTCTGCCTGTACCCACCAATGGAGGTTGTCGTCCTTTGTACCTGTGTCAAGGTTAGCCTCATGTATCATTGAACCGTCAGGATTGAGACCCTTCTCACTTGCCTTGGCTATGAGTTGTACGATAGGTTCAACCTTTGAGAGCACAGCCTTGTCGCCAAGTACGAGTGCAGCCTCGTGTATGAGCCATGAGCACTCGATGTCGTGACCGTAACTCTCAAGATGACCAGCACCACGTGTCCAGTCGTTCTTAAAGAAGAGGTCGAGGTGATGAGTCTCTGGATTGAGTATCTTGTCCGTAAAGATGCTGATAAGGTTACGTAACGATGCTTCTACCGAGCGCATGAGTGCCGTGTCCTTATGGTCAATCTCCTTGAGACAACGGTAGAGGTTGGTGTATGGCTCAATGATGTGCAGATGTGTGTTCTGCGACTTGGGATAGTTGGCATCAAGTTCGGAGAGACGCATATCTGCAATAGGTTGCCATGTACGTGTCTGTGCCTCTATGTAACCGTTGTATTGCTTGTCAAGAGAGTGCTCTTCAATGCAATGGTAGAGATCGATAGCCTGTTGGAGAACTTCCTCATCATTGGTTACACGCACATACTCGCTCAAGCCGTAGAGCATGAAACCGAGTGCATAGAACTGTTTCTTGGTATCGACGGGATTGCCCATGTAGTCGAGTTCCCAATATGTGCCTCCATATTCCTTGTCAACGAAATACTGGAGGATATAGTCCTTTGCACGTGTGGCAGCATCGAGGTATTCCTTGCGACGTGTCACACGATAGGCTGCAGAGAATGACCACAGTATGCGTGCATTGAGTATGCCGCCCTTGTTAGCAGTCTTGACGAGTGTGCCGTCACCCGCCATCTGTCCATAGAAGCCGCCATGCTCCATGTCCTGCATCTTGTCAAGCCAGAAGCGGAGGATGTTATTGTGAAGAACATCCTCCATCTCCTGTTTCATTATTGCGATTCTTTCTTCCATCGGGAAAATTATGAATTAAGAACCCTGAAGGGCTCAACGAAGTTAATTAAGATTTAGCTTTGTCGTTCACGGCAAAGCATCGATGAGTGCCTTCCGCTCCCTCCCCACGGGAGGGCTGGGGTGGGGCCTTGAGTTCTGGGCCCTATTTCTTTATCGGATAGAGATAAGCCAGATAGCCCATGATTAAGGCAATGATGGCTGGGAAGATAGAGAAGATAGCCCATATCATAGACTTGACATTATCGTCAATAGAGGCAACGTCAAGTGTGTTGTTCTCATCCATCGTTGCACCAGCGAGCTTGAGGAGGATGGCAATGAGTGAGCCTGACACGGCACCACCAAGTTTCTGTGACATCGTTCCAGAGGAGAATATGAGTCCTGTGGATGATGTACCGTCCTTCTCTGTTGCGTAGTCAGCTACGTCGGCATACATTGACCATAGCAATGGGGAGTAGAAGCCCACACCGACGGAGGTGAGTATGACGAGAGCGACCATCACCCAGATGTAGTCTGGGCTCATCGGTACGAAGAAGAATGTGAGAGATAGTACAAGGCAGATGGCAGAAGACCAGATGAATGCCTTGCGCTTTGAACCTACCCACTTGGTGAACTTAGGTGAGAGACCACCGAATATCATACATGTCACCTCGCCGAATGCCATGAAGACAGTATAGTTGATGATGAGGCTACCGATGGTGACATCGCCACCGAGGCAGTATGTTATCATGTAGCTTGCCACGGCATAGCGGAAGCCGTTGAAGAAGTTGGTGCATATTCCTATGAGTGTAAGGAATATCCACGGCTTGTTCTTGAAGAGGTTGCCGAACTGCTTGAATGAGAAACTCTCGGCACGCACCTGCTTGACACGTTCCTTTGTGAGGAGTCCGCAAGCAAGTGTCATGAGTGCTGCAAGAAGTCCGAAGCCTGCTCCGAGTACTGCATACTGGTGTGCATCCGTTCCGCCTATCATCTTCTGGAGATAAGGGAACGAATAGAGAGTGACGAATCCCATGGCGTATGCTCCTACCATACGATAGGAGGAGAACTCGTTCTTCTCGTTGTCGTCCTCCGTCATAACGCCGAGGAGTGAGCCGTAAGGCACGTTGACGGCAGTATATATTGCCATCATCATGAGGTAAAGACTGTAGGCATAGATGCGCTTGCCTGTCTCGCTCAGTTCGGGTGTGAAGAGCAGGAGTGCAAAGATGATGCCGAATGGTACTGAGCCGAAGATGAGCCAAGGACGGTATGTGCCCCAGCGAGACTGTGTACGGTCGGCAAGACTACCCATGATTGGGTCGGTGACGACATCAAACATACGTGCTATGAGCATGAGTGCTGCTGTGTCGGCAAGTGATAGTCCGAATACATTTGTAAAGAAGAATGGAAAAGCTATTGACATAATCTTCCATGTGATACCGCCTGAGGCAGCATCACCGAGTGCATAGCCGATTTTTTCTTTTAAGGTTGCCATACTTTCAGAGTTAAAAGTTAAAAATTAAAAGTTAAAAGTTTCGCAAGTTTTCAACTTGCTCCTTTTACTTCTATTTACTCCTCTTTACTACAGGAGAAATATTTCTATTTTTTGTTTTTCCTTATCAATGCCTTGATGTTTTCCACGCTTGCACCAGTGGTGAAGCCATCGGCAGGAGTGTGGAGACAGTAGTCAACGAGGCGTGCCACGGTAGATGTTGCCACGTGCATGCGAGTGTCGGATGAGGCATAGTAGATATATACCTTGTCGTCCATGGAGTGCATGGCACCGCCGTGTGGAGCATCGTCGCATCCGTCGGCTATCCATCCGTTGGCAAAGGTCACGTTCATTACGTCGCCTATGTATTCCTCTCCCTGTGGTACGAGGAAGTAGCCACCTGGTTGTGCAATGACCTTGGTAGGGTCGTCAAGTGCGGTCATGTACATATAGAGGACATAACGCAGGCCTGAGGCACATCCGCGTACTCCGTGGGCAAGGTGAAGCCATCCCTTCGGAGTCTTGATAGGATGAGGACCCTCGCCATTCTTCACTTCCATGATGGTGTGGTAATGACGTGCGTTGATGATGGTCTCTTCCTTTACCTCCGCGTGTTCGATGTCGTCAATGAGTGCCCAGCCTATACCACCGCCAGAGCCTGCATCAATGAAACCGTCCTGAGGACGGGTGTAGAG
>JAGCWG010000367.1 GCA_017961965.1 Bacteroidaceae bacterium
CCTCAAATGTGATGGTTGATGTTGGAAAAATATCTGTACGACGATGGATGATTCCATATCCATTTGTCTCAAGTGTGTTACTGAAGAAGATGTCTTTTTTGCTGAAAAGACATGCAACTTCCCAATTAAGCTGGTACAATGCCCTTTTTGCTCCGAACCAGAACAGTTCTGCAACTGAACGCCATGAGTAATAGTGACCAGCCATAAGAATTGCATTAGAACGGTTATATCCTTTTACGACTCTCTTGCAGAATTTCTTTGATACGTTTGGATATGGTTCAAGAGGGAATATATCAACGAAAAGTCCCTTTGGATAAGGCTGTGAGAAATCGTCAGATGCTTCCACGAGGAATGAGTTCTTATCGCGAATCTTTATCATTGGGAGTCGTGTAGGGTCTTCCTCTGGAGTTTGCAAATAGAGCCAGTCAGGAAGGTCACGCTTTGCCACTTCTACGAAACGAGGAATATCCTCCTTGCGCATGGCAATGTCTATGTCGTCATCCCAAGGGATGAATCCACCATGACGTACCGCTCCGAGTATAGTGCCTCCGTCAAGCCAATAATCTATGTTGTTCTTCTCGCACACCTGATGTATTGCCTTCATAATCTCAAGTTCCTTGAGTTGTACGGCTCTCAGGTGTTTCTTCATGTAATCTTCTATCATTTCAAAAGATAAATATTTTGAATCAGCCTTTTCGAGATACTTCCTCTATTGTTTTCTTCATGTTATCCAACATTGAGGACATAGGACTCCATCCAAGAGATTGAAGTCTTTCGGTTGCAAAGACGGATTTAGTAACAACATTATATCCTGCCTTTTCTTGGTCGGAAGGTAACTCTATAACAACCTTCTTTCCTCCAATGGATGCAACCATCTCTGCAAGTTCCCTTATGCTGATGTTTGATTCTGAATCTGCAATATTGTAAGCCACTCCATTCTCACCCTTCAGGAGTATGTGGAGAATTGCACTTGCACAATCCACTACGTAGCACCAAGAACGAAACTGTGCCCCCGTACTCTTCATGACTATGTCCTTACCATCCATGACATTACGTATGAACTGGGCGTACACTCTGTTGTCCGCTTCAGTGAAGTGTGGACCATACGTGTGCGAAGGTCTTGCAATAACTGTGTCTATTCCATATTCACTACCATAGGAAACACATAGTGTCTCTGCTGCACGCTTTGATGAAGGATAACAAGAACGAGGCTTTGCAGGATTGACATAACCGCTGTATTCTTCGTCAAACACCATTCCGTCACCCTCGCCATATACTTCACCAGAGGAGACAAACAGGAAGCGACGGATATTATGCTTCATTCCATAGTCAAGCAAGTTGCATGTACCCATAATGTTTGACTTAATAACTTCCACAGGTTTTTCTGCGAAGAAGTTTGGGCTTGCATTACTTGCCGCATGGATTATATAGTCGAAGTTGATGTCGCAATCAAGAGGACTCATAACGTCATAACTCACGAAATGGAAACAAGGGTCATCCTTGTAATTGGCAAAACGCTTTAAGGCTCTTTCCTTGTTTCGGCCTGATGCATACACATTGAAACTCTTGTCCTGACGAGACATGAGAATCTCAACAAGACAAGAACCAATAAGACCGGTTGCACCCGTTATGAGTATGTTACATCCTTCCAACTTGTCCCAAGGGAGAGGAAGTGATGCCACACGTGCCAAATCATCCTTATATGACATATCCTTTTATTTTATTTGAGCCACTCATCTTTCTGAGTGTGCATAAGTGCCTTGAGAATCTCA
>JAGCWG010000038.1 GCA_017961965.1 Bacteroidaceae bacterium
GCAGAGAGGGTCTTTGTCTTTATTATTTCTTCTCTAATTCCTGAAGACTTTCCATCTTCTTTGTCTCGAGGAACTAGTAAATTCCGCAGAGATGTTCCTTCACCTTCTGGTGACCGAACTCGTAAACCTTGTTGACGAGGCCGTCGAGGAAGTCGCGGTCGTGGCTCACGACGATGAGTGTTCCGTCAAAGTCCTTGAGAGCCTGCTTGAGCACATCCGTGGTCTTGAGGTCAAGGTGGTTGGTAGGCTCATCGAGGATAAGAAGGTTGACAGGTTCGAGAAGTAGTCGTATCATCGCAAGTCGTGAACGCTCACCACCTGAGAGTACCTTGACAAGTTTGTCGGATGCTTCGCCGCCAAACATGAAGGCACCGAGGATGTCGCGTATCTTCAGACGTATGTCGCCCTTTGCCACACGGTCGATAGTGTCGAACACGGTAATGTTGCCGTCAAGCATCTGGGCCTGGTTCTGGGCAAAGTAGCCAATCTGTACGTTGTGGCCAATCTTCAGATTACCCTCGAAAGGAATCTCACCCATGATACACTTTACGAGTGTTGACTTACCTTCACCATTGTTACCCACGAATGCCACCTTTTCACCACGCTTGATGGTGAGGTTTACATCCTTGAAGATGTTGTGGCTGTATGTCTTTGCCACGTCCTCGCAGATGACAGGGTAGTCGCCGGAGCGGAGACAAGGAGGGAACTTGAGGTGGAGGCTTGAAGTGTCTATCTCGTCCACTTCGATAGGTACTATCTTCTCAAGCTGTTTGATGCGTGACTGCACCTGATTTGACTTTGTTGGCTTATATCTGAATGTCTCGATAAATTGCTTTATCTCGGCAATCTCCTTTTGCTGGTTCTCGTAGGCACGAAGCTGCTGTTCGCGACGTTCGTCACGGAGCTTGATATATTCGTCGTACTTAGCCTTGTAGTCGTTGATGTGATGGCATGTTATCTCGATGGTGCGGTTGGTGACGTTGTTGATGAATGCACGGTCGTGGCTCACGAGTACCACGGCATTGCAACGCTGTGCAAGGAACTGCTCCAACCACTGTATTGAACCGATGTCAAGGTGGTTGGTAGGCTCGTCAAGAAGGAGTACGTCAGGCTTCTGCATGAGGAGCTTAGCAAGCTCTACACGCATACGCCATCCTCCAGAGAACTCCTTTGTAGGACGGTCAAAGTCGCTACGCTGGAATCCGAGTCCTATGAGTGTGCGTTCCAATTCTGCGTGATAGTTGTCACCGCCCATCATCATGAAACGGTCGTTCTCGTGTGTGAATCGTTCCACGAGTTCCATATATTCCTCGCTCTCGTAGTCGGTACGTGAGGCGAGTTCGTTGTTCATCTTCTGGAGACGTTTCTGCATCTCGCTGATGTGGGCAAAAGCTGTCTCTGCCTCTTCCATCACGGTACGGTCATCGGAGAGTACCATGACCTGTGGCAGATAGCCAATGGTTACGCCCTTCTGGCGTGCCACGGTTCCACGTGTCGGTTCCTGTATGCCCGCAATAATCTTGAGCATGGTACTCTTGCCGGCACCATTCTTGCCAACAAGTGCTATCCTGTCCTTTGGATTTATAACGAAGTTCACGTCTGTGAACAGTGGAGTCGCACTGAACTCCACGGAAAGATTGTCGATGCTGATCATAAGCCCCCCACTAACTCCCCCAAGGGGGGAGGACGCCGTCCGGGGTATGGCGTTTGTTAAAAGTCCCAATTCCGCTCTCTATGAAATGGAGCATGAGGCTTGATTATTATATATGTATAGCGAGCAGTCTGTCTCCAGCCCCTCCCCCACGGGGAGGCTGGGAGGGGGCCTCCTATTGTACCCGGAAAACCCTTATTCCTGTCTGGCTGGTTTGTATCTGCTGATAGTCGTAGAAGGTCTTAGTGTCGATGACTACCTTCTTGTGAACGCGTGATGCATTCATGAGATGGAGCTTGCCTTTCTGCCATACGGCTACACCGATGTGGCTGGTGTCAAGTCCTTCCTTGGATGTGAGCATGGCAAGGATGTCGCCGTCCTCGATGATGCCGAGGGAGCTTGACTGCTTCCATCCGACATTTGTCTTTGGTATGTAATAGTATGTCATGCCAGATGTGCCACGCTCATACTCGCTAATCTTCTTCACGAACTCAGGATGTGCCTTGAGTTGCTTATATAGA
>JAGCWG010000368.1 GCA_017961965.1 Bacteroidaceae bacterium
AGGATACGGCAACATGATGCTCGGCTACGATTTCCCATGGCTCCTCAATGGTCAGAACGGTATCAATGCTAATACTAATGCTGGTTTCAGAGATGCTCAGCTCAACGATAACATCACTTCTACTCGCGATGCTATCTCTGCACTTGCTACACAGCTTTGTGGTTGTTGCGGTGACATGCAGCTTAATGTTTCTAACGGTATTAACAGCGTAAACCAGAACGTATCGCAGACTGGTAACGGTATAATCGCTGCAATTACTGGTGCTCAGGGTTCTATCTCACAGCAGATGAATGCAAATGAGATAGCAAGCCTCAACAGAAGCTTCGCAGAACAGACAGCAAATCAGCAGGGATTCAACGGCGTTATGAGTGGTATTTCTGACCTCAGATACACTGAGGCTACAGAGGCTTGTGCAACAAGAAATGCTTCTGCTCAGAACACAAGAGACATAGTTGATGCAATTCGTAGTGGTGACCAGATGATTATGGACAAGCTTTGTGCTCTTGAACTCGATGGAGTAAAGGGACAGCTTGCTCAGGCTCAGAGAGATAACATCGGTCTCCAGAACGCTGTTAACATGGCTACAATGCAGGCTAATAGTCTTGCAACAGCCGATAATATTGTAGATAATCTCTACAACAGACTTAAGAATTGTCCAGTAAACACAACTCCTGTATACGGCAATCAGCCGATATTCACTTGTCCTCAGAACTTAAATAGTGGCTGCGGTTGTGGTTCATTCTAAGATAGGTTGGTGATATTTTATGGCAGCAGAATATCTTGCTAACGGTCTTCAGAGTATTCCTCTTAATACTCCGATAGAATTTACAGCATCTATGCCTTGTACTCGTGGCAATGTAATCCACGAAAACGGTACTGGCATTTTTATTCTCAAAGGAAACACCAACCAGTGTTATGCAACATACAAAGTATCTTATAACGGTAACATCGCTATCACTGAAGGCGGTACTGTAACTCCTATAGCGGTTGCTATTGTAGTAAACGGTGAGCCGAGACTGACAAGCAGAGCAATCTCAACACCTGCGGCTGCTGAACAGTTTAACAGTGTAACAAGCCCTGCTACTATCAAGGTACCGAGAGGTTGCTGCTTTACACTTGCCGTAGAGTACGTTTCTGGTATAACAGACGGAACAACAGTTCCTACACCTGTAATTGACCAGATTAACGGTAACCTTGAAATAAACCGCATTGCGTAAAAGGAGTGAATAAAATGGACAAGAAACTTGATGTTATGTATGAGCTTTGCGAATATATTGAGCGTGAGCTTGAAGAACTGAACGAGAAACTTCGTGCAAACAATGGTCAGATGGGTGACCGTGAAGTAGAATGGCTTAAGAACCTCACAGAGTCTAAAGTAAACCTTATGTGTGCTATAGAGAAGCTTGAGGAAAAAGAAGGTCATTCTGGAACACATTGGGGCGGCACTATGAGTTACAGAAGCCGCGAACGCTCTAATCGCTCTATGGACAATATGTCTCGTAGAAGTGGTGCACGTAGAGACTCAATGGGTCGCTACACAAGAGACGATGCTCGTGAGGACTTTATCTATGAGGTAGAGGAACTCATGAACAGAGCTCCTGATGAACACACTCGTATGAAGTTCGAGCGCATGCTTAACGACATGAGATAAACTTTATAATAAGGGTGATGGAGTAATTCTGTCACCCTGTTATATTTTCAAAAGTCACAACGGGGAGGTGAACTATATGCCGAAAGAACCGCCGAAGCCCGTCGATGAAGGACCTTTCGAGTACGCTTTAACACCAGAAGGAAGAGAAGCACAACTCACTGACCTTGCCTATAAGTGTATAGTTCAGAGGCTGAGAGATGGAACGGCTTCTCCAAACGAAACAGTTGCATGTCTTCGTCTTGGAACAGAAAAAGCTAAACTTGAAAGAGAAAAGATAAAAGCTGAAAGTCAGCTTGCTAACGCTAAAGTAGACAACCTTGAGAGTCAGAGGAGAACAGAAGAGCTATATCAGGAAGCAATTACAGCAATGAAGGAGTATGCAGGAAGCAATGGATAAATCATATTCTGAACTTGTGAAGTTAAAGACTTTAGTAGAGAGATATGAATACTTACGAACATATTCTAAGATTGGTGAAGAAACATTTGGTGGACATAGAATATTAAACCAAAAACTTTACACAAGTAATCCTCTATGGAATAGTGTAAGACGTAAGGTAATCATCCGTGACAATGGTTTTGATTTAGGATTAGAAGGATATTCTATCGTAGGAAAAATTATTGTTCATCATATTAATCCTCTTACTAAAGAACAACTACTTAACTTCGACCCTTGTATATTTGACATGGAAAACCTGATAAGCTGCTCTCACAACACACATAACGCAATTCATTATGGTGATAAATCTCTTCTTCCTCAAGACCCAATTGAAAGAAAACCCAACGATACATGTCCTTGGAGGTGATACATTGAAGGACTCTCTTGATATTTTAAAAAGTGATGACTATGTTGAACATTATGGCATCAAAGGTATGAAATGGGGCGTAAGAAGATTCCAGAATTATGATGGAACCCTTACAGTTCTTGGACGACAGAAACAGAGACAATTACGTTCTATGATTTCTGTTGAGAATAGTCTCTCCGATAAAGAGTATGATACATTTTATGACAGAACTGGTGCTCACAAAGACAGAGGTACAAGAAAAGTCCTCAATGAATGGCTTAATTATCGACAAGAACACGATGAAGCTATTGTAAGTGTTGCTCAGAACAATTCTGTAACTTTCGCATCTTTCCAAGGAGATGGATGGGAAATGGGATGGGCAACTAATCCTAAGCAACGTGGTAAAGGTGTTACGGATAGGAACATTCAAGAAGCCGTAAAACAAATTAGAGTTAATAGAAATAACCCTGACGACATTTACGCTTGGATTGACCCTAATAATATAGCATCTGTTAAAGCCGCAGAACGCAATGGATTTAAAAACATGAATGAGAAACTTGTAATCGACAATCGTTCTCACGACAAGTTTGTTTACGATGGTGGAATGAATTCTATACCTCTTGGTAATAACATTTACAACGAGGCAAGGAAGAAAGAGCCAAAAATTACAAGAGATGTTAAATCTTCTTCGAGTCATCTCTATGGATTACAACATAAATTAAAAACCAAAGAAAGTATTATAAGAAAGATTGACGCCGACCACGACGAGAAAAACATTTCTCATAAGGAAGCAGCTTCTGATATTAAAGATGCTGTACGTTATACACAAATCGCTGACAATAAAAACTTTGTAAAAGAATACAACAACTTTAAAAGTAAAATGTCAGACAAAGGATACACAGAAGTTCGTTGTAAGAACAACTTCACGGCGTATAACGAAGGTAAGGTCAAGCACAAATCTGTTCAGTCTGTTTTCGAGGATAAAGATGGATATTTGTTTGAGGTACAGTTCCAGACACCAGAGTCTCAGCGTGCCAAGAACAAGAAAACACCACTTTATGAAGAAAGAAGACGTACTGATATTTCTAAGGAACGAGCAACGGAACTGGAAAACAAGATGACTAAACTCATGGACCCTGTTCCTACTCCAGATGATATTGATAAGATTAAATCTTACAACAACATTAAAAAGAGGTGACAGTAAATGTATACGTTTAAAATTGTTGCAAATTGTAAATCAGCCAGTATATTAAGATACGTTGATGATGACCCTGAGATTGAATCTCCAGAACTTGTCACAACTGTTAAAGCTGGCAAGACCATTTCTGTCGACCTCGAAGATGTTGCATATTCTTGGGACGACAAGAAATACTACAAATGTAAAGTCGGCGGAAGAGAAGGTTATATTCACGCTGGCTTAATAATGTGAGGTGATAAAGAATGCCTGAAGAAGAGTTAGTAACTCCTACTACAACAGACCCAGAGCCTATAGATGTAGATTCATCTATATTACTTTCGGTTAAAAAGATAAATAACTTACA
>JAGCWG010000039.1 GCA_017961965.1 Bacteroidaceae bacterium
AAATCAGCAATTTATTTTGTCTATTTATTTAAAATGCCTAATTTTGCACCCGCTTTTAGTGCGAAGTGAAGCACTCTATGGCAACAAGATTGAATGAGATAATTCAAGAAGATTAATAACAATAAAAAAGATAAAAGATATGAAGAGAACATTTCAGCCTCACAACAGAAAGAGAATCAACAAGCATGGTTTCCGTGAGCGTATGCAGACAGCTAACGGTCGTCGAGTTTTAGCTGCACGTCGTCGCAAGGGACGCAAGTCACTCACAGTTTCAAGCGAGCACCACGGAAAATAATTGATTCGTGTTCGAAGAAAAGAACAAAAGCAGGAGTTTCACAGAAACTTCTGCTTTTTTTGTGTCTTACACCTTTATTATTATAGTGTGTAAAGCAAGTTGTGTACATAATTCTCAATTAAATCTTAACTCTTAATTCTTAAATCTTAATTCTTAACTCTTAATTTATAATTCTTTTTTGTACCTTTGCATCGTTTTATATAATTAATGGAAAATGGATATAAAATCATATTTTAACGGACCTAAGGCTCGTATCTTTTGGATAAACGTAGGATTGATGGTGGCTGTGCTCATCATCGCACCTGTTGCAACATTATATTATATCGACTACTACAGTCACCACGGAGAGAGAATCGAGGTACCTAATCTCGACGGTATGGACGTGGAGGATGCACAGGACATGCTTGCCGAATATGGACTCATCGGAGTGGTAAGCGACTCTACACGCAAGGACGGCTACAAGCCAGGTACCGTATGTTTCCAGACACCAAGGGCAGGAAGCTATGTCAAGGACGGACGTAACATATATCTCTCCATCATCAAGCTTGGAGAGGCAAAGGTCTCTTTCCCTAACGTGGCTGGCTACAGCACAGCTAACGAGGCTCATCAGATACTCTCCAACCTCGGCTTCACACTCAACGAGGACATGATGGTGGAAAGTCCTGACAAGGGACTTGTCATCAGCGTTTATCAAGGCTCACGTATGCTCAAGGCAGGCGACATGGTATCAACCAATCGTCCTATAACACTTCATGTAGGTTCGGGCAACGAAATCGACACACTCGCTAATATTGACAATCTTGACATAGACGAATACGAGGAGGACTGATGGATAAGGAAGAATACACAGACGAATATATCGACGAGGAATTTGCTGGCGACAACGAGGAAGTGGAGGATGAAGACTCCGCAGGCCTCTATGAGCACCTCAAGGTAGTTGCCGACAAAGGACAGAAACTCCTTAGAGTGGACAAGTTCCTGCTTGTACACCTTTCCAACACCTCACGTAACCGTGTGCAGAAGGCTGCCGATGCTGGCTTCATCATGGTCAACGGCAAACCTGTAAAGCGCAGCTACAAGGTCAAGCCATACGACGTGGTGCAGGTCATGCTCGACCGTCCACACTACGACAACGCAATCATACCAGAGGACATTCCTCTCGACATAGTATATGAGGACGACGACCTCATGGTTGTCAATAAGCCAGCAGGTCTTGTGGTTCACCCTGGATTCGGCAACTGGCACGGAACACTCCTCAACGCCATAGCATGGCACCTCAAGGACCATCCAGAGTACGACATCAACGACCCAGAGATTGGCCTTGTCCATCGTATTGACAAGGACACAAGCGGTCTTCTCGTCGTGGCAAAGACAGCAGAGGCAAAGACTCACCTCGGACTTCAGTTCTTCAACAAGACAACCAAGCGTGAGTACAACGCACTCGTATGGGGCAACTTCGTAGAAGACCAAGGACGCATCGAGGGTAATATTGCCCGTGACCCTAAGGATCGTATGCGCATGGCAGTATTCCCACCTGACAGCGAGATAGGAAAACGCGCCGTTACACATTATTATATATTGGAGCGATTTGGCTACACAACTCTCGTGAAGTGCGTGCTGGAAACGGGACGTACACATCAGATACGTGCGCACATGCGCCACATAGGTCATCCGCTTTTCTCCGACGAGCGATACGGTGGCGACCAGATTCTCAAGGGAACGACAAGCAGTAAGTATAAGCAGTATATAGAGAACTGCTTCAAGCTCTGCCCTCGTCAGGTGCTTCACGCCAAGACACTCGGCTTCATTCACCCAAAGACTGGTAAGGAGATGATGTTCAACAGCGAGTTGCCAGAAGACATCACAGCTCTCCTTGAGAAATGGCGCAACTATGCAAAAGAAGTTTAATAAATAATTCTTAACCTTGGTATAGCACAAAATTAAGATTCTTCCCTAAATGCATTACGGAGAAATTAGGGAGGGTTACCGAAAGGTTACCGAAGGGTTAAGAAAAAAAAGAAGATAGGACAAAATTAACTTTATATAAAAAGATGAAGAAAGTTATTGCAATCATCGCCGGAGGAGATTCCTCAGAGCATGATGTGTCTATGCGCTCAGCAGCAGGCATAGATTCTTGGATTGATAAGGAAAAATATGACGTATATACTATCGAGGTACGTGGTACCGAATGGCAGGCACATCTCCACAACGGAAACCTCTCACCTGTGGCACTCCACAACTTCACATTCCTCGGCGAATGGAACAAACGCGTAAGACCTGACTACGCATACATAACTATTCACGGCACTCCTGGTGAGAACGGTATCCTTCAGGGTTACTTCGACCTCTTGAAGATTCCTTACAGCACAAGTTCACTCCTCGTAGAGGCAATGACATTCGACAAGTTCACCCTCAACCAGTACCTCAAGGGCTTCGGCGTAAAGGTGGCAGAAGACATCCTTGTACGCAAAGGTATGGAGGTTAAGGCAGAGGAAGTAGTTGCCAAGGTTGGCCTCCCATGCTTCATCAAGCCAAATGCAGGTGGTTCTTCATTCGGAGTAACCAAGTGTAAGACAGTTGACGACATCCTTCCTGCCATCGAGAAAGCTCGCAACGAGAGCGACGAGGTTCTCATCGAGAGCGAGATGAAGGGAACGGAAATATCAAACGGCGTATATAGGGCAAAGAATGGCGAAGTCTGTGTACTCCCAATAACAGAGGTCGTTCCAAAGACAGAGTTCTTCGACTACGATGCCAAGTACAACGGACAGGTAGAGGAAATCACTCCTGCACGTCTCTCTTACGACACAACAAAGCGTGTTCAGGCTCTTACAAAA
>JAGCWG010000369.1 GCA_017961965.1 Bacteroidaceae bacterium
CTACTGTCGTACTGATGAAGAGAACGAAAAGCGCTTACGAATGCTTCTTGTACAATATCTTCTGCTTCTTCGGGACTGGCAACAAGACTCTCAATGAAGGCTAATAATGTTCCTCCATGCTTGCGCATCAAGTGGCGAAATTCTTCCGTTTCGCCAGCAAGAATATGCTCTATAAGTGTTTCGTCGTCAGTTATCATTACGTTTGTGCTTTATTTACAGACACAAATGTAATAAATATGTTGCACAACAGAAAACTTTTTCGCCTTTTTTTCGTCTATTATCTTTCATCTGACATATCACGGTTATAATCCCTTACAGATTTACCACCCATAAACCTGTATGTTATGCCTAACTGCAAACATCCCTTATTGTTGCTTGGCCATGCGCAGAAATAGTTCGTACTGGTCAAGGCTGGAGACACTACGTATGTCTTGTTTATTCCATTACCCGACTTGAATGGAGCTAAAGTTATGAATGTAACATCAAGATGCTTCTTGAAGAATGTCTTCCTCAATGTCAATGCCATATAGTCATCCTTTTCTGCCAAAGCATAGCTCTGAGGTGTCACGCTCTTGCCATGAGACATATTATAGTCAACCTTGACGCTGAAGTCCCACTTTGGATAGTAGTACTGAAGTGATGTCCAGAACTTGAATTCATGACCCTTCTGTACATCATCACCATACGATGCACGTGGCAAAGAATAGACGGCATCAGCCTTATACAAGAAGTTCTTTGCAAAACGCTTTGTGAATGATGCGCTCACCCATGGTGACACATATTTCGTGTTGACGAATGTGCTTGCCACATAGTCGCCTTCCACTCCGTTTGGCAACATTCCATGTCTCAACTCCGCATATCCGCTAATGGTATTTGGTGCGTATGTCACACCTGCCTGTGCGTTGAAGCACCACCAGGCATCAAACTTAACCTTCCAGTTGTGCGTAACACTTGAATGGAGAAAAGGGTTACCACCGCTCCATGAGAGCGAATCGGTAAAGTAGCCGTATGTAGAAGTCTGGCTCTGGTTAGGGTGACTGACATTGCAGTCATAGTTGAAGCGAATCCAGTTCTTCTCCGTAAGTCTGTGCCAGTACATGGCATTGACTGACCATACAACCTGATTCTCACTCGTTCCGTTGCTCTTCACGTGAATCTCCTCGATGCTACCGCCTACTGAAGCCGTATTGTGGCCAATGCTATCAATTCCTCTCCACAAGTTGAACCAAGTGCTATTGCGGAAGAATCCGTTAGTGTTGAGACGATTATTCGTATCGAAATCCTTACGCTCATAGTCCTTCCATGTGCTGATATTTCCAAAGCTAAGCTGAGTGCGGTCTGTGTCCCAATGTCTTCTGGCATCAGAACGGAGACGTGCAAAGTTCATGTGGTCATTATAGTGGTTCCTGAGAGTGAAATGCTCGCCACGCTCAAGGGTGTTGTCTGGAGTGTTACAATTATAAACATAGTTGATGTCAGCATTATAGCTCCACTTGCCACTCTTGCCACGATAGAAGAGAGCCGTGCTATGGTTGTGGTTGTCCGTATTATTGAAGCTATGCACAGCCATGGTGTCAATAGTTCCAAGTCCAAAGTTGGTCTTCTCCAGCATGTAGTTAGTCTCATCCTGATTCTGATTATAGTTGTATGCGTATGACAACGAAAGAGAATGATTCTTGTTTATCTGATAGTCAGCAGAAAGGCTTACATTATAATCTACGTTTCTCAGTGTTTCCTCATTTGTGTCATCATCATGCAATGTGCGCTCTGATATTTTCTGCATAGGGTATGTTTTCTCATACCAGTTCTGATACACAGCCTCATTTTCAGAGAATCGTGAAGCATTAGCCACGAAGTTCCACTTGTTCTTGGTATATGTTATGGAACCATAAGGACTGTCCCACACAAGCTTACCTGCATTAGGGCCTGAAGGCATCAGACGTGTCATTACGCCCGCATTTCCCTCATATCCCTCATAGTTCTTTTTTGTCGTAAGGTTAATGAGAGCATCATATCCGTTGTACTTACCCTTAGGCTGGTCGATGATTTCCACCTTGCTGAAACGCAAGTGATGAAGATTCATGATATAGCTGTATCCTTTCTCAATGCTATCCACGAGTACTATTATATTCGTCTTGCCATGATACTCTATGCTGTTATTAGTGGGATTCCAATCCAAGCCACGAATATTGCCAAGCATCTGTGCAGTATTCTGTGCACCACGACGCATATCCTTGGTGATGAATGCCACAGTTCTGTCGCCCTCGGTCTTTACGCTTGAGGCAACCACGCTCACATCGTTAAGTGTCTTATTCCATGTTACAGAATCATTCTTTACGGTTAGTGAATCTGCATTCTCAGCTTTTGCTGTTGATACGATTGCCATTAAGGCTAAAACGATAGTTTGTTTGTTAATCTTTTTCATTTGGTTTTATTTTTTGTTTCTACAATCATATAGTACCCTTTTCAAAAAATATGTCGC
>JAGCWG010000370.1 GCA_017961965.1 Bacteroidaceae bacterium
CCGAGATACTCAATCTGGAAATTGTCGAAGCATGTCCAGCTTGAAGTGCTCTTTGTTGTCGTTGGCTTACCTATTGCAATTCGGATAGTACCGTCAGTAACGTTGAACTCAAGTGTGTTGTTGTAGTAGCCAGCGTTGAAGAATCCAGATGCATCCTCCATTCCGTCAGGTATGTAGTAGCCGTTCTTGTCTCTGTTGCCAGCACCTATAGGTGTGGTGCAGTGGGCAGAATAAATGCTTGCAATGGCTTTGCTTGTTGCATTTGCTCCTGTACCTGCATAGAGACGTGTGTGTATTGTGCCCGGATTGTTCTGGTTCATATTGCCGTCACGGTAGAATGCCTGACACGTTACACGATAGTGTCCGTTAGGCACACCCGTTATTGTCTGGCTTATCTCCCAAGTGGTGGCGTATGTTGTCCATCCGCTGTACGAACTGATATATACTTCGGCACAAGGGTTGCCGTTGTAGTCTTCGATGAGACCACCTGAGAGATTATATGACATCTTTGATGCATCAGGAGTTATGCTGTTTACCCAATGACTGCGACCCTCTGTGTCGTTGCGGTCGAAGTTAGCACCATAGAGCAGATGAGTAATGTTCATCGGATTGTTCTCTGATGCATAAGCCATCTCTGCGAGGAGGTCTTCGGCTGTGAGAAGCTCCCACTTCTGGTAGTCGTCGCTTGTGTTCTGTGGTGCGCATGTCACGTAGCGTGTGTTTGCACCATGAGGGAATGTGGTTGGGTCGTTACCCGTGAGAGCCATGACTGTACCATTATTATTATATGTAATAGTATAGTAGTTGCCAGTCTTGGTGATGTTCCATCTCTGTTCAGTTGATGCGTCCATGTAAGGGTCACCTTGTGAGAGGAAACCGATGTTTGACTGGATGACATACTTGTCATTTACTGGAGTAACGGTCATTGGTGAACCATAGTTGCCCTGAACGGCATGAGTTCCCCACCATCCACCTTGCTTGAGGAAGGCTCCTGACTCTACGTTGCGGAAGTAGTATGTTCCTGATAGTTCTGTCGTATCAGGTCCTGGAACAGGTGAAACAATATTCGTTGTATAACTGAACTCAATCACACATGGCCAGTGGTCAGCAAGAGGCTCGCCCTCGTCGTTGATGAAACTGAGGTCCTGAAGATATGTCTCTGCCTGAATTTGTACGTCGCTCTGGGTGTTGTTGATGTAGAAAATCTTGTCCACGACTTCACCCTTGCGGTAACCTTCCTCACTTGCCATGATTGAGTTTCCACCACATGCAGGATAGATGCCTCCACGTGCATGTTCTATCCATGCGTCCTTGATGGTGAAGCGACTGTCAGCATTGATGCGGTCGATGAGGAGAGTCTTGATACGGTCACGTGTATAACGGCAGTTGGTGTCACCTATGATAAGGATTGGATTGCCGTTGTTGGATGCTATGATAGCGTTGGCAAGCTGAGTCATCTGTGACTCACGCGCAAGGTTGTCACCTTCGCTTGTCTCTGCATCCATGTGGAGAGTATAGACATCAATCTGAGTTCCATCGTTGAGTGTTATGGTATAGAAACGGTAGCCCTTGGCTATGAGTCCGTCAGCACCGTCGCTTGTGTAGCCGTAGTGGTCATTCCAACGTACCCATGTCTCGTTGCTTGCTGTAGCCTTTTCCTTGTTCCAGAAGAAGTTGAGACCGTCAATATTGAATACAGGTGATGTCTGGGAGATGATACGTGAATAAGCAGCAAGTGAAGTTTCAATCTTACCACGGTGAGTACCTTGATTGTAGATGCTTCCAATCTCGTTCATAATCTCGGTATTGTAGTTGAAGTCCTCGCTCACACCAATGAAGTCGTAACCCATGTTCACGAGTTTCCTTCCGATGGCAGTTGCACCAGCACTCTCCTTGGCATCTGGATTGAGTGTATAGTTATATACTCCTGCTATGCGGATGGTCTTTGGCATTCCGTCCACATTCATGGATGCCGCCACAAAGCGTTTCTTATTCTTGTGCTCTTGATATTCAGCTTCTGTAATAAAGAGCCATTCTGCCTTGCTGTGGTTGAAGCCTTGATTGAGATTAGCAATCTCGCATGCTGTTCCTGTTCCGAACATGAGAGCCTGCGTCGTGCCCGAAGATGTGTATGTGAGATAATAGCCTCTATCATCAGAAGATGAGATGGTGAATGACTGTGGTGTGCGTGTGGTGAAGTTCGTGTCGCTCGTACCGTAGTTGCTATTGACGAAAGGTACGCCATCCACCACAATCATGTAGTTGTTCACGCTTGCGTTGTAATTCTGAGACGAGAGACTGTAGTGGGTGTTGATTGTCCACTTGCTGCCGCTTTTACTCATTGTGCAGAGCAAAGGTTTGTTGTTGTCGAGGCTTACCTGAGTACCCCAACTGTTACCATACGATAGGAACTTCTCCTGATAAAGATTATAGAGATAGTAGCTCTGTCCGTTGGCAGGTGTAGAACCTGTCCATGCCTTTGCTTCCTGAACGAAAAGGGTACAGGAAGTCACGAGTGAAAGGAATAATCCCTTACATACTTGGTTGATAGTTGATTTCATCTGATTGCAAATTGTTTAGGTTGATATGGCTGCTCCCCATGTATTTGGTTAGTCTTTATTCACAAGAAAC
>JAGCWG010000371.1 GCA_017961965.1 Bacteroidaceae bacterium
ATGGCTAAGACAAGAATTTACTCCATCTTACTGTGCTCCATGCTTGCTGTCGCACCTATGAAAGCACAGGTAAAGAACAAGGCAGTCACATTTGACTCATACAAATGGGGCTTCGGAGACATTAACGCTGAGGATGGCACAATATGCCATACCTTCACAATGAAGAACAATTCAAAGGAAGAAATCCGTATCACCAAGACAGTACCAAGTTGCGACTGCATACGTGCTTTCTACACTACCGACGCCATCAAACCAGGTGGCGAGACAAAGGTGATGATTTCGCTTTCACCTACCAAGGGCGAAGGCAAGACATTCCGCTCTGTAGAATTGCTTGACCAGAACGGAAGAACTCTTGGTTCACTCACAGCCTTCGGTAATGTGAAACGTGGTGCAGCATACGATGCAAACCACAAGTATCCTTATCAAGACACTAACCTCACCTATCAGGAACGTGTGGAAAACCTTATCTCCTTGCTCACTCCTAAGGAGAAGGTAGGACTGATGATGAACAAATCCATCAGTATCGACCGTCTCGGCATTCCTTCATACAACTGGTGGAACGAGGCTTGCCACGGTGTGCGTCAAGGCGGTTACACTGTCTATCCACAGCCAATAGGTATGGCAGCAGCCTTTGACTCCAAACTTGTATATGATGTATTCTCAACGGTATCAGACGAGGCACGTGCCAACTGGAACCGTTCTGACCATAACATATTCAACGTGCCAATGGGTGTGACTTACTACCCAGGCAATCCTGAACTTACATACTGGTGTCCTAACGTTAACATCTTCCGTGACCCTCGTTGGGGACGTGGTCAGGAGACTTGTGGTGAAGACCCATACCTCAATGCCGTGCTCGGAGTACAGACGGTACTCGGTATGCAAGGTAATGATGACAGATACTTCAAGACTCATGCATGTGCAAAGCACTATGCGGTACATAGCGGTCCTGAACCTCTCCGTCATAGCTACAACGCAACAGTATCTATGCGTGACCTTTGGGAGACATACCTTCCTGCCTTCAAGGCACTCGTGAAGAAAGGTAACGTGCGTGAGGTGATGTGTGCATACAACAGATACGAAGGCAAGCCTTGTTGTACAAGTGACCGACTACTCGTTGACATTCTCCGTCGTAAGTGGGGTTACGATGCAATCGTGCTTACTGACTGCGATGCCATCAACAACTTCTACAACAGAGGACAGCACGAGACACACAAAGACCCTCTGTCTGCATCCGTAGATGCTGTACTCAACGGTACAGACCTCGAATGTGGTAAGGTGTTCATGGTACTCACAGAGGCTCTTGACAAGGGACTCATACAGGAGTCAACTCTTGACGAACATCTCCGCAAGACCCTCTACGGACGATTTGAACTCGGAATGTTCGACCCAGAGGACATGATTCCTTGGAAAGACCTCAAGCCAGAGGTGATAAGCAGCGAGTCAAACAACGACCTCGCAGTACAGGCAGCACGTGAGTCAATGGTTCTGCTCAAGAACAATGGTGTGCTTCCACTCTCAAAGAGTATAAAGACCATTGCCGTGGTAGGTCCTAATGCTGATGATGTTGAACTTCTCAACGGTAACTATGGCGGTACGCCTACAGACAATCACAAGCACTCACTTCTCGAAGGTATCAAGAAGGCAGTACCAGGAGCAAAGGTAATATACAAGAAGGCTTGTGAACTTACAGACGAATACAACACGGTTCACCACCTTGGCGAATTTAACGATGGTAAGGGCGTGTTCGTGGAATTCTACAACAACCGTAACCTTGCAGGCAAACCAGATGTGACTGGCTACTACGACAAGCTGGAGTTCTCTACTTTCGGTGCATGGGGATTTGCACAGGGAATAAACAACGACAGCCTCTCTGTACGTGTAAGCGGTAAGTACAAAGCCACAGTCACTGGCGAAATGAAATATACGCTCAATACCGACAACGGTTACTTTCTCAAGATAACCGGCGAGGTAGTGGAAGATGCAAAGCCAGAGATGCGTCGTGGCTTCGGTTTCCGTCG
>JAGCWG010000372.1 GCA_017961965.1 Bacteroidaceae bacterium
CTATGCCTACATATGTACAGCAATACACGAGGAAGAGGCTGTTGATGGCTGTCTGTCCACCGTTATAGAAGAACTGTGCAATCACACCCCAACGAAGGTGAGGAAGACGCAAAGTGCTGAAATCAATAAGTTTCTTGTTGTTGTCCTGCTCATCGCTCTCGTCCTCCACCTTTGGGAGGTTGACGATAAGGAGAGCCACGGCTACCACGATGAGTATGACTGCAAGGATGAGGTAAGGCATCTTCATGGAGTCTGTCTCTGCCTGAATGTAGGCATCCCATCCTCCAACGTAATCAGCAGGAATAGTCTCACGAGTGTAGTTCTGTCCGCTAAGCACAAGCTTACTGAGGAACATGGCTGCGATGAAAGCGCCAAGACCGTTGAACGACTGTGCGAGGTTGAGTCGGCGAGTGGCACCCTCTGGGTCGCCAAGAGCCGTTACGTATGGATTGGCAGCTGTCTCAAGGAAGCACATTCCTGTGGCAATGATGAAGAAGATACAGAGATATACGGAATACTGCTTGACCATGGCAGCAGGGAAGAACAGAAGTCCACCTGCGGCAGCAAGCAACAGACCGACAATGATACCAGACCTATAGCTAAATCGCTTCATGAACATGGCGATAGGAATAGGACAGATGAAGTACGCGAGCCAATATGCGCTCTCTGTGAACGAAGCCTCAAAAGGGTTGAGTTCACAGGTCTTCATCAGCTGCCTAATCATTGTTGGCAACAGGTTACTACTTATTGCCCAGAGGAAAAAGAGGCAGAAAATCAGTATCAAAGGTATAGTATTCTTTTTCATCATTCAGACATATTTTTGATGTATGGCAACTCAGGGAGATTATTGAATCCGTAGAACTTGACGGCATTCTCTCCGAGGAACATACATTTTTCTTGTTCGGTTAATTCGTTTGATTTGGTTACAAAGTCGTATGACATCTTATATGTTATTGCCGTTATGGTGCGAGGATAGTCACTTCCCCACATTAGGCGTTCCATACCCACGAGGTCGGCAGCCTCGCGAATACTCTTTATGGCTGATGGGTAAGGGTAGAACTCGCTGTTGAATAGCCAAGTAATACCTCCCGATTCTATCATCACGTTCTTGCCTTCACGGGCAAGCAGAATCTGACTCTTGAAGCTTGGAGTGGTTACCATACCGAAGTGACCTATTGCCACCTTCAGTTCGGGACATTCCTGTATGACCTCTGCCATCTCATCAATCTGATGTGCATCCTCTCCGAGGCACATGGAAAGTATCATCCCTTCCTGTTCCATGTACTTGAACATCGGCATCATAGTGTGGAGTGACTCGTGCACACGGTGGCCAGGAATGGCAATTCCACGGAAGCCCTTATTGTGCACATTCTTTGCCTCATCGAGGTTGAAAGCCATACCCATGCAGAAGAACCTGTCTGGGTAACGCTCCATGACACTCTGAAGATACTCGTTCTGGTTACCATCAATCAACTCCTGCACAACCACGGCTCCGCCCACCTGAGCATAATCCATGTTTGAGAGGAAGACCTCAGCCGAGTTCACACCATCAATCATGAACGGAGGAATCATCTGTACCTCCTCATCCATGAAGATGCTGCGTCCATTTTTCAGCGTCTTGATGGTATTGCCATCTACCTTTGTGTCTTGTCGCAACCATAGGTGCGAATGTGCATCGATTATCATATCACTAATGAGGTCTCACACAATCTCCCCAAGGGGAGGAGAATAAAGATACCTCGTTTTGGTATGGTCTTTTATAAATTATAATTTTTTTCCAACACAGAGAGCACAGAGAACTCAGAGAGTTAAAAAGTTAAAATTATGGC
>JAGCWG010000373.1 GCA_017961965.1 Bacteroidaceae bacterium
TAAAACTTAACAACTAAAAAGAAAAATGAATAAATCAATTGCATTCGCTTTCTGTTTTGTATTGTCTCTTGGCTTTGAGATGAAAGCTTCAAATGTGACTCCTCTGGTGCCAGAGCGAAATGACTCTGTTGTTGTTTACGTTGACAAAAAGCCCGTTTTTTCTAAAGGTGGTGATGAGGGACTCATGGAATATATACAAAATAATTTGGTGTATCCATCAAGAGCGCAGAGAAAGAATATTCATGGTAGGGTTCTTGTTTCCTTTGTTATAAAAGCAGACGGAACCGTGTCGGACATAAATGTTGATCGTAGTGTTCATCCTTTGTTAGATGCTGAGGCTGTCAAGTTGGTAAAGAAAATGCCAAAGTGGATTCCTGGAGAAAAGGATGGTAAAGCGGTAGATACAAAATACGTTTTACCTTTTACTTTCAGGTTGAATTAAAAGAATTTGAATTTAGATATTGGAATAAAGGCTGTAGTGGGTGTGTTCTCATTGCAGTCTTTGTGTTTTATAACATATAATTATGTATTATTTATGCATAATGTACGCAAATTTGTATGTATATGCATAATTTTATGCAAAAATATGCACGTTGTATTGTGAATATTCGTAACTTTGCACTCGGAATTTGAATAAATATGCAACTATGACTGCAAGACAATCGAGACTTGACATAATAAAGGCAATAATTCAGGAGCAGGAGATAGGTAGTCAGGACGAACTGCTTGCCGTACTTGCAAGGAGAGGACTGACGCTTACGCAAGCAACCTTGTCGAGAGACCTCAAACTGTTGAGAGTGGTGAAGGGCAACAGTCTCAAGGGCAAGCCTGTGTATATGCTTCCAGACAATCCTTATTACCAGAGGGTGAGGGAGCATAGAGAGGTTGGTACTGCTGTGCAGAACGGATTCATGAGGATAAGGTACACGGGCAACCTTGCTGTGATAAAGACACGTCCAGGTTATGCGAGTGGTCTTGCATCGGACATTGATAATGCCAACTTTGAAGAAGTAATCGGAACGATTGCGGGCGACGATACCATCATGATGGCATTGGAAGAAGGATTTAACAAAGAAATATTAGAAGCTAATTTAAGGACAATAATTCCTGTATATCCAGGAAGCAGAATGTAAAATAAAAGATGACATACGAAGACGGAATAAATGTTATCGTTGCCGATGCAAGTCACGAGAAATACGTGGACTTGATTCTCGACACAATTCGCATAGCAGCAAAGAAGCGTGGAACGGGTATTGCCGAACGAACTCACGAGTATGTTGCTACTAAGATGAAGGAGGGCAAGGCTGTTCTTGCACTTGACCCTAACCAACAGACAGAGCTTGGCGACAAGTTCGTAGGATTCAGTTACATTGAGACTTGGGGCAACAAGCAGTATGTGACTACTTCAGGTCTTATCGTTCATCCTGATTATCTTGGCAGGGGAATTGCCAAGCGCATCAAGGATCACACGTTCACACTTGCACGTGTACGCTGGCCACAGGCTAAGATATTCTCTCTCACAAGCGGTGATGCTGTGATGAAGATGAACACTTCATTGGGTTATGTTCCTGTAAGCTTCAACCAGTTGACTGATGATGACTCCTTCTGGCGTGGTTGCCAGGGATGTGTCAACTATCCTATTCTTGAGATGAAGCAGCGTAAGTTCTGTATCTGTACAGGTATGCTCTACGATCCAGAGAAGCACAAGGGCGAGCCAACACCTGTGGAGATTTTCCAGGAGGTGATGAAGGACATGGTGAAGAGGGGACACGTATAAAATGAAGAATGAAGAATGAAGAGTGAAGAATGAAGAATTTGATTGACTCCAATCTTCGTTTGCGTTCTTCAAGAGATAATTAAGGAATAAAAATAAAACACAATACTGAATGAATAATTGAATTGTGAAGGATATGTGCCGAATGGCAATTCTTCATTCTTCATTCAACATTCAACATTTATTAAAGTATGGCAGAAAAGAAGAAAGTTGTCGTTGCTTTCAGCGGCGGTCTTGATACTTCATACACAGTGATGTATCTTGCTAAGGAGAAGGGTTATGAGGTCTATGCAGCATGTGCTAATACAGGTGGTTTCTCACCAGAGCAGCTCAAGACTAATGAGGAAAACGCTTACAAGCTTGGTGCAACCAAGTATGTAACTCTCGACGTTACTCAGGAGTACTATGCAAAGTCACTCAAGTACATGGTGTTTGGTAATGTTCTCCGCAACAACTGTTATCCTATCTCTGTTAGTTCAGAGCGTATTTTCCAAGCTCTCGCTATTGCTCGCTATGCAAAGGAGATTGGTGCAAGTGCCATTGCTCATGGTTCAACAGGTGCAGGTAACGACCAGATTCGTTTCGACATGACATTCCTCGTTATGGCTCCGGGTGTTGAAATCATCACTCTTACTCGTGATGGCAACCTCAGCCGTCAGGAAGAAATTGACTATCTTAATGCCAACGGCTTTGCAGCTGACTTCACTAAGCTCAAGTATTCATATAATGTAGGAATCTGGGGAACATCAATCTGTGGTGGTGAGATTCTCGACTCTACACAGGGACTTCCAGAGACAGCATACCTCAAGCACGTGACAAAGCAGGGACCTGAAATCCTGAAGCTCGGCTTCGAGAAGGGTGAGCTTTGCTCTGTCAACGGCAAGAAGTACGATGATAAGATTAAGGCAATTCAGGCAGTGGAGGAGATTGGTGCTGCTTATGGTATCGGTCGTGGCTGCCACGTGGGTGACAATATCATCGGTATCAAGGGACGTGTAGGTTTTGAGGCTGCAGCTCCAATGCTTATCATCGGTGCTCACCGTTTCCTTGAGAAATATACACTCTCTAAGTGGCAGCAGTATTGGAAGGATCAGGTTGCCAACTGGTACGGTATGTTCCTCCACGAGTCACAGTACCTTGAGCCAGTCATGGCAGACATCGAGGCAATGCTTCTCAGTTCACAGCGTAACGTGACAGGTGAGGTAACACTCGAACTCCGTCCTCTCTGTTTCCAGACAGTAGGTGTTGATTCACCTAACGACCTTGTCAAGAACAAGCTCGGCGAGTATGGTGAGACTGCCAAGGCTTGGTCATCTGAGGATGCCAAGGGCTTCATCAAGGTAACAAGCACAGCACTCCGTGCTTACTACCTCGCACATCCAGACGAAGAGCGCTAAACGCATAAAAATGCGTTTAGAGTTAAGAGTTAAAAATTAAAAGTTAAAAGTTGAGTGGTGGAGTTTTGAGTTTTTAGTTATTGCGGAAACGCGACACCCGTGAAAACTAAAGAACTTAAAAACTTACAAACTCAAAAACTCAAAATAATGGTTAAAACTGGAATTTTAGGTGCTGCTGGTTACACAGGAGGAGAGTTGATACGTCTCTTGCTTAATCATCCTGAGGTGGAGATTGCGTTTGCCAACTCTGAGTCGAATGCAGGCAATAAGGTATATGATGTTCATGAAGGACTCGTTGGCGACACAGAGCTGGAGTTCACGAGTGAGATGCCTTTTGATAAGGTTGATGTCGTGTTCTTCTGTTTCGGACATGGCAAGAGTGAGGCGTTCCTCAAGGAACACACGATTCCGCAGAATGTGAAGATAATCGACCTTGCACAGGACTTCCGTATCAAGGGTGACCATGACTATGTGTATGGTCTTCCTGAGATTCATCGTGACGAGATAGCCATGTGTCAGCATCTTGCCAATCCGGGTTGCTTTGCTACTTGTATTCAGGAGGGACTCCTTCCACTTGCTAAGGCAGGACTTCTCACTCACGACATAGCAGTCAATGCAATAACAGGTAGTACTGGAGCTGGTCAGAAGCCAGGAGCAACGACTCACTTCTCTTGGCGTAACAATAACTTCTCTGTGTATAAGTTGTTCAATCACCAGCATCTGCATGAGATATGTCAGACACTCAATGAGCTTCGCCCAGCGTCAGCTCCACGAGCTATTGACACACTCAACGAAGGATTTGAAGGTGACGGCATAACAGTCGATTTCATTCCTTACCGTGGTGACTTTGCCCGTGGTATCTTCTGTACAGAGGTTGTCACACTTGACGAGCCAAAGACGGCAGAGGAGATTGCACAGCTGTACAAGGATTTCTTCAAGGATGCTGCCTTTACTCATTATTCTGACTCTGCCCTCGACCTCAAGCAGGTGGTGAATACCAACAAGGCACTCGTTCACACAGAGGTCTTCGGTCGCAAGTTTGTCGTGACAAGTATCATCGACAATCTCCTAAAGGGTGCAGTAGGTCAAGCGGTACAGAACATGAACATCATGTTCGGCTTGGACGAGAAGGCAGGACTTAACCTTAAGGCAAGCGCATTCTAACAACGCTGGTGCGTTGTTAGAGTTAAAAGTTAAAAATTAAAAGTTAAAAGTTGAGTTGGTAAGTTTGTGAGTTTTTTAGTTGTTGTGAATAAGGTACAACAGTATGGTCGCAAAAACATAAAAACTTATAAACTTACAAACTTAAAAACTCAAAATATCATGGAACTATTTGACGTATATCCATTATTTGACATTGCAATCGAAAAAGGTAAGGGTTGCAAGGTTTGGGACGACAAGGGACAAGAGTATCTCGACCTCTATGGCGGTCATGCCGTCATATCTATCGGCCATGCTCACCCACACTATGTAGAGGCAATAAGCAAGCAGGTTGCAAAGCTCGGCTTCTATTCTAACTCAGTACAGAATCCGTTGCAGAAGGAACTTGCACACCGTCTTGGCAAGGCGTGTGGCTATGATGACTATCAGTTCTTCCTTATCAACTCAGGAGCTGAGGCTAATGAGAATGCCCTCAAGCTTGCAAGTTTCTATAATGGCAGGACACGTATCCTTGCTGCACAAAAGGCATTCCACGGTCGTACATCCCTTGCTGTTGAGGCTACAAACAATCCAAAGATTGTGGCACCAATCAATGACAATAAGCACGTTACATTCCTTCCTCTCAACGACCTTCCTGCATGGGAGGAAGAGATAAAGAAGGACGATGTGTGTGCCGTTATCATTGAGTGCATACAGGGAGTAGGTGGTATTCGTTCAGTCAATGCACACTTCCTCCGTGGACTTCGTGACCTCTGTACCAAGCATGACACTGTTCTTATCTGTGACGAGATACAATGTGGCTACGGCCGTTCTGGTAAGTTCTTTGCACACCAGCACCTTGGTGTCAAGCCAGATATGATTACTGTAGCCAAGGGTATCGGTAACGGTTTCCCAATGGCAGGAGTGCTTATCTCACCTAAGTTCAAGCCAGTATATGGACAACTCGGTACAACATTCGGAGGTAATCATCTTGCTTGTGCTGCTGCCCTTGCAGTACTCGACGTGATAGAGAGCGAGCATCTCGTGGAGAATGCAGCCGAGGTAGGCGACTATATCATGGAGCGTCTCAAGTCAGAGCGTCTTCCACACGTAGTGGATGTACGTGGTAAGGGACTCATGATTGGTATTGAGCTTGACGTGCCATACAAGGATATTCGTACACGCCTCGTCAAGGAACAGCATTGCTTTACTGGTTGTAGCGGAACAAACGTACTCCGTCTTCTTCCACCGCTCTGCATCACAAAGGCAGATGCTGACGACTTCATCACTCGCCTCAAGGCAGCGTTGTAACCTGTATTTAACAGCATAGCTTAAACATAAATATATCTTTATGAGGGTGTATCAGATGTTACGTTTGATACACCCTCTTTCTTTGCAAACTTCATTTTAAAGTTTTTGTTGATTTATAGATGTCCCATTAAATCTTTATTGTTACCTTTGTGACGTATTTACAAAGCTATTTAACTAACCAATGAAAA
>JAGCWG010000374.1 GCA_017961965.1 Bacteroidaceae bacterium
ATAATGATTGTATTGATTAATGATGTAGGTTCAGCGCATAAAATAAATGAGTGTAGTGACTCCTACTCGATTGTTTTTAGGCGTTGAAGATGCGCAGTAGGCGGTGCAAGGATTGTAAAAATAATTATGCACACCTACTTACAACAAAACATCATAAATGAAATCGTAATATGGAAGAAAAGTATTGTTTTGAGCGAAAGAAAAGCTACTATTGGCAATTTTGTACTTTTACTCGCTTATATTACATCAATTGACACCTAAAAACCAAGCAAATAAAGCCAATCAGCGATTATTTTTCGCTTAAATGTACAGTGATAAGTGTCAAATGTACACATCTTATTTGCTTACAATTAGCGAGTTACGAATATATACGCAAAAAATAATTAATTATGATTGCCGTTTTTCGTTTCCATTATTCTTTATTTCCCAAATATCAAAAAAAATAAGGAAAATATAAAAAAAATATTTAAAAAAGTTGGGAGATAATAGTGGAAAAATAGATATTTGCAACAGTTAATTCAAAGAAAGTAATCAAGCTTTACCAAAAAAAATCACATGTACCACCTACTAACACAGTCCACTTTTATGAAGAAAAATTTTAACATGTTTATGCTCATGACTATTATGTCATTAGGAGCGATGATGATTACTTCATCATGTAGTAAAGAAGAAGCTTTTGAAAATTCTTCAGAAGATCAACCAACACACCATGTAGGTCTCTACACATTAAGTAAGGATCTTGTGGAAATATATGATGCCAAAGTAGAGGCAATCTGCAATGGTAAAGTAGTTAATACCATTGACCTCAAGATGATTGAGGCTTATGCAGAGGATGATGAGACCGTGTCTTACAATGTGGATCTCTACACAGAAAAGCCAGTTGAATACAAGCTCAGTTTTTCTTGTTGCAAAGAATTGGATGAGCTTAATGACACTCGTAACTACGATTTAGGTTTTGTCGCTAACTTTGTTAAAGCACAGCGCTCTCCTGAAAAAGCGCTCAAGACTCTCAAAGCAAGAGCTAATTGTATGACTCAGACAATTGATGGCTTGATTCTTCGGAGTTATTATGGTGCAGGTTCCGAGTATAAAGGAAAGACGTTCTATGCTGTTTATGCTATAGTAAATACTGGCTCATATAAGATGACTGATTAAGATTGTAATGTTTTCAGGTTAAAAGAAAACAATTATAATAGTTCTTAGAACAAAAGAAAGAACCAAGAAAGAAAACAATACAAAAAAGAGGATGTGACACATCCTCTTTTTTGTTTCGGTAAATACCACATCTACTTACTTCACATTAAGAGTGCCACCGGTGCTTGTGTCGCTCTTGAAGTTGTAAGCCTTTGTGGAGTCATCTGTAGATGATACGGTTATTGTGACTGTTCCTGCAGTCTGCTTGAACTCAGTATCTGCCTTGATACCATAGCATACGGTATTGTCGGCAACATTCTTTGTTCCTGTGACTGTGATGTCGGCGTTTGTGCCGTTGAAGTACAGATATCCTCCATTGAGTACGGTGTCAGTAGTCTTTGTTGTCTTCTTTGCACGTATTCCTCTTGCACCCATTCCTGATACCTTGGCAGTAATACTACCACCATCAAAGTATGCGGCGTAAGAAGCGCGAATACCATCGGAGATATTACCAGTAACATCGACATTAATATTTCCACCTGTCATGTAGATGCAGGAATCTGCCTTGATACCTGTACCATCTTTCTGTGTGACATTGAGAACAAGGTTACCACCCTTGATGATTGCACAACCGTAGTCGTCACAATCAATACAGTCGGAACCAGCATTTGAAACAGTCACCTCTCCACCATTTATCTGGAAGAAGCTGTTGTCATCATTCTCCTTACCCTTACCACAGTGGATTCCATCGCTTACGGCACCAAGGATATTGATTTTACCTGTTGTCTTCTTTATCTGGAGATACTCCTTTGCACAAAGGGCATGCTTGGCATTTCCCTTTACGTTAAGTGTTCCGCCACCCTCAATCTCAAGGTGTCCGGATGTGTAGAAGGCACCTTTGGCAGCATTTGACGCACCATCAGTAATTGTATTAGTTGTTCCCTCGTTAAGAATGAGGTTGATACGCTTGCCACACTCTACGTCTATAGGGGCCTTTGTTGTCGTACTTGTAAGGTTCAAACCTGCAAGTGCAACGCTAAGTTTATATTCTCCTATAATTGTAAGCGAGCCATTTGTACTTGTTCCTGAAACTGTATAGAGGATTTCATCCGTAACATTCTTGCTTGTTAGAACAACTGTGCTTCCTGTAACGGAACTTGTCACGCCCTTTACGTATGAAGGGATTGTGACGGTTGCTGTAGAGCCGTTGTAAGCCACCTTCACCTCATTGAACATAGGTGCAGAGAAAGTGAGGGAGTCAACGTCTGAGAGTTTGAAAGTCTTGCTTCCTATCTGTAGAGAATTAGAAGCCTCTGAGACAACTATGTCATCGGCAGAACCAATGGTGACAACCTCTGCATTGAATCCATCGCAAACATATACCTTTTGCTGGGCACTTGCACTTACTCCCATCATGAGAGGAAGAGCGAATAGAAATAGTCTTTTCATAATACGCCTTTTTTATTTTACAAGTACCTTCTTACCACCTACAATATACATTCCCTTTGGAAGATTGTCTCCAAAAGTCTCACTAACCTTACGGCCGAGTAAGTCATAGACAGTCTCTGAGTCGTTCACGCTTTGCTGTGTTACCTCAACCTGCTCAACTCCAGTAGTCGGAGTGGCAAAGAAGAGGCGCTTTACCTCCGAGAGATTCGTGAATTTTACAGTTCCATCCTTGAAGGTAACTGTAAGCTTGCCATCCGTGAATGTCATCTTCTGCAGATTAGTCACAGCACTAATCTCCTTGTTACCTCCCTGCGTGGATTCGTAATATAGTGAAAAGTCTTCAGCAAAGGCATTCATCGTGAATGCCAATGAAGTAAGCATTAAAAATAACTTCTTCATAATAATCCGAATAGATGGTTATAACCCAATCCGATGATGTGTCCATTTGGTTCGTCATCATCATTTTCCGTCTGGAAACGATAATAGACAGTCAACTTGTCTGTCTTACTGAGTTTGTAATCCGTTCCGCCTGAAAACTTCCACTTGTGTCCAGTATAGTTCAAGCCACAACCGTAGTCAACAGATACGAATGGAGCAAAGTGGGAGTTGCGTACGTCGTACTGAGCTTCAGCCTTGGAGCGAAGCACAAAGCGTTCACGTGAATCCTTGCCACCCTTTCTACTCCATTCCTCTTTAGGATTGATTTCTTGATTATCGTCATTATATTGCTTACGATATTTGAATACATCAAGAGAATCTGTAGTACAATAATGATTATATTGTACTGTTTCCTTCCTAGAGAAGCTCCAACGCTTATTAGGCTTAAAACCAGCAGAAAGGCCTAAGCTCGTACGATGACGATCTCTCCAGAAACCAGGAGTTTTATTGTAGCCATTCCATGCGTCTGGAACCCAAGTATCCTCATCAACATACGCACCATTAAATTTGTTTTCAATCTCAGTCAACTTGTTCTGCCAGATGTATTCCCATCCAGCAGAAGCCTTGAGGTCAAATTTCTTTGAGGCAGAAGAGTA
>JAGCWG010000375.1 GCA_017961965.1 Bacteroidaceae bacterium
GTACGGTTGAAACTGTATGTTGTTTTTTGCCGCAGTGCGGCCAGTTAAAAAAACATGGTAAAAACCAAATAAAATCAAAAAAAACATGTTTTTTCTTGTTTTTGTTCTGTTTACTTCCCGCTGGTCAGTGAGAAAAGTTCTATACTGTTTTTCTAATATGCACCTTTGTGCAAAACTACAACCATACAGTTCGAAACTTTTATTTCGTATTCACACAAGAAGCGACTCCATATTAACAATAAATACACCGAGCATTACAAAGAAAATGATACATTAATTATTGTAAGTAAATATTTAATTTTGGATTAAAATACTACAACAATATATCAGATTGATGTTTTAAGACTATGGGGGTTTTCGTTTACTTATCATGAAATTTAAGAGTAAGTAACGTGGTTTTGGGACAAAATAATACTCATCTTGGCTAAAAAAACATGAAAACTGATAAAAAAGTAGTGCTAAAACGTCAATTTAAATCATTTTGATACAAACGTATGATTACATTTGTAGATATGTTGCATTTATGGACGATTTTTCGCCGTATCTTTGCAGCAGAAAAAATAAAGAGCGTACATTCGCAGTAACAAACATTATGCAATAATGAAAGATGCTGTAAGCAATGACGACAAAAAGCGCAAGCTATATAATAAGGAATACAAGTTGTTTTTAATATATAAATAGGATTGAATAGAATTATTTAGAATTGAATTTGGACTTACTAATGTAACTGTAATGTAGTTTTTAGATTGTAAATTGGGAGCTAAAGAAAGGTTGTACTTAGGAAAAGCTATTTAAGACGAACAAAGAATGGATGAATTGAATTTTAGTAGAACAAGATACGTAGTAACTAAGTGAATGAACAAGGAATAATTAATGTGAATAATTAAGCTTCCAAAATTGAGTTAATTAAATAGAAATAACGGAATGGAGGACAGTCGTTGATGACTATCCTCCTTTATTTTTGTGAATATTCTAATGAAAACGTAAAAGCTTATTGGTTAGGAAGAAAACGGTTATGGTGGAAATAAAGAAAAGCACGTGCAGATGGAAGTGCGATATTGTCGTCAATATACTTCAGGATTTGTTGAGGAAGTGGACGACGGTTGATAAGAACACTATTATATATAAGGTGTGTGAGTATGAAATCTATCTGAGCCTGTGTGCCATCAAGGGTAACGAGAAGACGACGGGTTGCATCAAGTCGCGAAAGAAGGGCTGCTGTAGTTGTAGCGTCATCGACGGATGCATTTTGTTTGATTTGATACATTGTGTTGATATAGTCATACATGAAGGATGTAAGTGCATCCGTGATTGTGAGTGGCTCAGGCATATTACGCCAATAGTTGGCAGTAATATGCTCGATGTATGACTGCGGAATAATGCTGTCACGTGAATAGAAACATGCTTGCACGAGGTCACGTGCAATGTTCGTACGGTAGGTGTCAGTCTGGTAGTCGAGATAGCGATGTGAAATGTTTGGGTGCGTCGTACGAATTGAGGCAAGATGTGCCTCGTGAATGTGTGCCAAACTGTCACTCTGGGCAAGAAGCTGAAGAAAATCTATGCCTATTGATGTGTTATAGCTCATTGTGGCATTGCAAGTTTGCATGGAAAGAATCTCGTTTTGTAAACGTGTGTCAGAGCCCATCCATAAGCGATGACCTGTAAGAAAGTCGTAGATAAAGAAGTATGTTTGGCCTGGCTCTACAAGTGTAGATATATCCGAACGGTCGTAGTCGAAAAATATTTCAGAGGTGTTGACAACTGGAATACGTAGCGTGAATTGTCCATCGGCAGTGAGAGGTGTCAATATGGACTCGTGGCGGTTAGTAAATGGATTATTGACGAAAGTACGTATGTTACGTCCTTTGTTCCATGCATATTCAGGCATGTCCTTTAGCCATCCATGTATAGTGATGGTATCGTAAGCACTGTAGTCATTGGAGACATATCCAATGCGATCGTCTGGTACAGGATAGTCAGGAAGTGTATGGGTAATGATTGGACTGCACTTGACAGCATGCGCTTTTCCAATACGTATTGAGCGCTGTCCAGCCTTCATCTTTCCCACAGTAATCGTTGTACCGTCTTTGAGATGGTAGATATGATTTCCTTTATTCTCGATGTGACTGACTATGTCGTTGACCTGATTATTGTATATTATCTTATGTGGTGTGATTCCAAGCAGCCATTCTCCTGTGACATCGTTGCGCCAATATGTGTCTGCAAGTCCTTCGGGAAGAAGACTTGCACTGCGAATGTTACGTATAAAGTATCCACCAGGTTCTACGAGGTCGAAAGCACTGATTCCAAGAGGCATTGCCTCAAAGGTAAGCGTAATGTCCATGGATGAAGTGGTCATCTTTGTCTTCTCACCAAGGTTAATTCCTGTAGCTTTGATAATGGGGAACAGGAGACCATCGTAGGTAAGGTGTACCTGAGGTGCAATGCAGAACTCGTAACCACAATACTGTTGCATGTGTATGACGATCTCTGTGCGATCTGGGAAGAAGGAAACACATTTAATGGTTGCTCCTCGCATATTATCGCAACCCCACATGACATCTTCCCATACAATCTCTTCAGGCACTGCTGCCTTTCGTACTCGTGGCGACAGACTTGCATGATGCGAATCAGAATTATGTATGGTTGTGGTTGCTTGCACTGACGGGCCGAATAGCATGACGAGCGAAAGTATTATAAAGGCAAGATGCCTTGATGTTAATGCGTAATGTTTCATATTCATATATATGGGTTAGTTTATACTTCTTTACGATATAAAGCGTGCCAATAACAAATGTATGTATATTGACGAACAAATAAAATGAGAGCTTTGTTATGGCAAATATAACACTTTCTCACCCAATTCCAACAACATTTCATCAATAATTACACTTTGAAAACAAGATGAACACTAAAAACTACCAAGAACATAGGTAATCTTAAAACACAGAGAGCAGAGGACACAAAGAAAAAGTAGAGATTTTCCCTATAAAACTCTGTGATGCTCCGTGCTCTCTGTGTTGGGGAAAGGGACAAACTCACTTCAGGTTACTGAGAAAAGTGGCCAGTGATTCAAGCTGACGAGGATCGGCATTAACGTCGAGATGCTTGCCGTTTCGGTCAAAGAGATGGTAGGATGGAAAAGAAGAAACATGGAGATAGTTTTCGATTGCATCCTGTTGGTCGGTCGAGAGACGGTAATGGACTATGTTGTCGCCAACGAGATTGTACGAGCGTATTACATCCTCCCAATCGTCTTCCTTACTACGACTGCATAGATAAAGATAAACGATGTCATAGTCTTTGAGTTGTCCATAGTCTATATGAGCATGCGAAAAAGCGTTCAAACAAGCTTGACACCACGTACCCCAAATATCGAGAAGAACAATCTTTCCCTTGAATGGTGCTATGATTTCACGAAGCAACTTCTCACCATCGCTGATTCCTTCAAGCGAAGCAGATGATTTGAAACTTGCGGAATTCTCAAAATTGTTCTGTTCAATGGCAAGATACTTGTCATTCTGGGAGCGAATGTAAGATAGTGCCGTAGGAAGTTTCACATAACTATTCAAGAAAGACATTTCTCCCAACAAGAAAGAATGACGATTCTTATTCAAATTCTCATAAGCCAATCGTGCAAGCACAAAGTCTCGCAATTGCTCATCATATCCTAAAGAATCACAAGTACAAAGGTATCTAAAGTATATAGACAAATAATTACCAGAATATTCCCGATAAATGTCACGGCGACCTAATATCGCTTTGCACTTCTTAGACAAATCAGATTCTAAGTATTTACTATGCGCCTCCTTATACTCTTCACCATTATACTTACTGAGAATAAGTCGCTTTTCATGTGCATCGCACTCAAAAAGTGCAAGTTCTTCGTCTGTGATATGTATTTTGCCTCTTTCCTTAAGCCAACGGAGAATACATGGGGTATCCTCAAAGGTTGAGAACCCATATTGTTTACCGTCATATACCACACGCTGGGAATAGAGCATGATATCAACATAGTCGCTGAGAAACATTGACGTGACATGATGGAGAGTGAATGTCTTTGGAACAGAATGCCAGAAAGTGGAAGTAATATAATCAAGATATACCTGCGGTGCTATGCCAGACTGGGTGTAGAATGGTGCCTGAGTCATGTCACGTGCCTGATACATACGGTAATAGTCTTCAAGATACTTGCGGACACGAAGCGAGATGTTGGGATGTACCTGAAGGTTTGCCTTATAATGAGCCATCTGTTCATAGTAAACGGAGTCGGTGGATGCCCAGAAAGTCATAAGGTTCTGGTGCATTGACAGAGCCTTGAAATCATTGTGAGCTGTGCTGAACGGAAAACTAAGCAACTCGTTCTGTACGCGACTGTCTTCTCCCATCCATAGGCTTTGACCTGACTTGAAATCATGGAGGAAGAAATATGTCTTACCTGGTTCAACAATTGACATGACACGGCTTCGGTCTCCATCGATAAAAACTTCACAGGTATTGATAATAGGTAACTTAAGTGTGAATCGTCCAAGAGAGTCCATCGGAGCAGATGTCTTTTCACGTTTGCGACTAAAGAAATTGTCACACGAAACACTGAATTCACGCCCCTTCGACCAGTCATCAGCGGTCATGTCTTTGAGCCATCCGACGATGGTGACGGTATCGAAACGCAGACAGCCGTTGTCTATGAACTCTGTTCGGTTGTCACGCGTAGGATAGTCAGGAAGCGAAGGAGTTGTAATCTGGTTGCACTGAATTGGCTTTGCGTACCCTATTGTGATGGGACGTCGGTCTGCCTTCTGTTTGCCAATGGTTATTGGGAGTCCGTCTTCGAGTTTGAGGACATAAGTATCATTGTCCTCACGAACCATACGTATGTCGTACACTTTATTATTGTATATAATGTGATGCGAAGTGAATCCAATGAGCCATTCGCCTGTGGTGGTGTTTCGCCAATAGGTGTCAGCGAGTTTCTGGGGAACTTGGATTGTTTCTGTCTGCTGCGCACTCACTGTTTGCGTGAGGATGAGAAGCAGAATAATTAAAAGTGCGTGAGCACATGGAGTTATTTTTTTCATATATTTTGAGTTAGTTAATTCTTGTTTTACAAGTTATGTAACAAGCCAAAAATAACATGGTATATTTATTTAGCATAAATTATCATGAACCTTTAGCTCGGCGTAGCCAATTATCATGAATGGATTTCGATATTATCGAAATGATAATTAATTTGCTACGCAAATAATATTTATGATAATTCGTGGCAAATTAATGGTAATTCGTGCAAAAACAAAAGTCTTATTTTGTACCAAGTTATTTTTTATCATTACTATGTATGCATTTCTGTTGCTTGGAGTTTAAATTAGTATCTTCCGTCCTTGAAATCCAATAAGGAAATCGCAGACGAAAGATACCATGCTTTCACGATAAATACCCTTCGGTAAATATCGCTTCTATATTTTGAAAAGGGGGTTATCTAATTATAATCTTGTGCGAAGCAACATTGCCTTGTGCATCAACAACCTTCAACAAATATACACCTGTAGGAAGGGTTGGCAAGGCAACCGTGGCGAAAGTGCCATGAAGTTGCTCAGTATAAACCGAGCTTCCTGAAACAGAATACACGTTGAGGCAACGAAGAGTTGCATCTGACTGAATGTTTACTACCCCACCTCCCACGTATGCGATGGTAATGTCAGAGCTTGATGACGAAGTGACAACATCATTGATACCTGTATAGAATCGCTCAGGAGTCATGAACTGGAAGATGTCGCTTCCGCATACGTTTGATGCACCCGGAGTAGGCTTATTCATTGTTATATACGTAGTACCTGCATCTGGGTAGCAACCGAAGGACTGGATGCCGTCGTGTGCAGAGTATGTGAGTGTGTCAGTGTAAAGCATATTGTCACCATCGTACATAGATATCATAACTTCGCCTGCTTCATCTTCAAGCTTGAAGTTTGTGTGAATGTCTGTTCCAAAGGCATCCTTCTTGTCACACCAAATGAGAATGTATCCGTGTGCAGGAATAACGGTGTTGAGACGAGCGTCATCCGTTGGCACTTGGTACTTGAGAGGCTTAGAGACTTTGTCTGTGATGTATAGTCCAGCAATATTGACAGCAGAGTCAGTTGTGTTGTAAAGTTCAACCCAATCACTCTTTTTGAAGTAATCACTTACATATATATCGTTAGACGCACTTACCTCGTTGATGACGACAGGTTTACGTTGCTGTCCGCTGACTATCATATCGTTCTCATCCATCTTAACCCAATTAGCGACATATCGGTTTGATGACTTTGTGAGTGCGACTGTAAGGGAACTGTCAATGATTTCGCCATTTGCAAACATTGACCAGCCAAGGAACTTATAGCCTTCAGGTGCAGAAGTGGTGATGGTAACATCGTCATAAACCTTTCCACTGTAGTAGCCATAAGGTATGCGCACGTTATTAAGATAGAGCTGCGCCTCAGGACAGTTTGTTGTTAAATTGGCTGAACGTTCCTTGGTGATGCCAAGACGAGAGTATGCCTTGAGTTGTGAAAGTCGGTTCAGGTTCTTATCGGATGTGAAGAAACCTTTGACTTGTGTGTAGCTGTTGTCGCATGAGATTCCGTCGAATGTGAGACCGCTGTTCATTGTCTTTCGCATTTCATCAAAGATAGGGGATGCATATTTAGGAGAAAAAACAGAACCTGCAACCACACAGTATGTGTCTATGAACTGACGGCGGAAATTATCGTTATCCAACATGTTGAGGAAGATGGTAACAAGTTTTATTTCTTGTGTGATTCGAGTTCCACTTTGCCAAGGTGTACGACTGTCTCCGCGTAAGTAGTCGAACGTGTAGTTACGCTTTTTCTCAAACGCAGTGAAAGGATTCTCTGTCACTTGATTTGTCTGGTCGAGGTCGAAAAGTACGAAGTGGAACTTACCGTCGTGTACAGAGCGGAATGCCTTGACATTGTTCTGAGGCCAGTCTTTGTTTCCCAGGAAAAGTTCAACAGCCATGTAGTTGATGAACTCATCCATGTCAACCAGATTACATATTTCATTGAATACCACTGGATCAGAAGCATTTGCAGAGATGTTGTACCAATGATCGTATGCATCAGGTGTACCCTCCTTCTGAACATAGCCTGAGTCTGGAGACATCTCAAACTGGTCTATCTCGTCAGTGTCGTAGCCATAGTTGGAGTAAGCAAAATGCTTGTTGTTTGGTTCACGCATATTGAGCAAATACTGGTACTGACCATTGAAGAACACATGCACAGGCTGCCAGCACTGAGTATTGACTGTCATACCTGATCGGCGCACAACCTCTTGGATGGATGGATCGATGAACTTGCATTGAGTGTCGTTTCCACCATTGCGAATCTGCAATGCCTTGTGACGAATGTTTGGCTTGGCACTGAAGAATGGATAGTCCATAGTCTTAAGTCCCATGTAGTATTTATTAGCCTTCAATTTGAAAGAATGTGGAGTCCAAGCACGACTCCAACCGCCACTTGCGCTCATATCAACTTCCTGACTGAGAACATACTCACCATCGGCAGTTATATATTCGAAGTTAACTGGGCGTTCCCAATCCATGTTCCAGTTGCAGGCATCATCACTACCATTACCTGGACGGCCATTATAACCTCTAACAAAAATACCTCTGTCAGAAGAAGTCATGTTAGCTTGGTCTGTCACGATGTTAATGACAGGGAACACATAACGCTTGTCCTTCTTGATGTAAGAACGAGTGACCACATCACTATGAAGGAAACCTTTCTTATATGCAATAGCACGGAAAACA
>JAGCWG010000376.1 GCA_017961965.1 Bacteroidaceae bacterium
CAATGCGTCAAAGATTGGCGGTGCAATTCCAAGCACTATGTACGGTATCTTCTTTGAGGATATCAACTATGCAGCCGATGGTGGTCTTTATGGCGAGCTGCTCATAAACCGCTCATTCGAGTTCCCTAACAACTATGCAGGATGGACAATATCAGGTAAGGTATCACTCAAGGATGACGGACCTTTCAACAAGAATCCACACTATGTACGCCTCGCTCCATCAGGCCACAACGACAAGCATACAATGATTGAGAACCACGGATTCTTCGGAATCGGTGTTAAGGCTAATGCAGAATACCGCTTCTCAGTATGGGCACGCTGTCCACAGGGTGGCAAGAGCAAGATATGGATTGACCTTGTTGACAACGCAACAATGTCAGATGACCAGAAGCTCGGTAATGCAGGCATCGACATCGAAGGCAAGGAATGGAAGAAATATACAGTTACAATCAAGTCAAAGAAGACATTTGCAAAGGCACATCTCCGTGTATGGGGTGACAGCAAGGTAACAACTGACCTTGAGCACGTGTCACTCTTCCCTGTTGACACATACAAGGGACATGAGAATGGTATGCGTAAGGACCTTGCAGAAGCTCTTGAGCAGTTGAAGCCAGGAGTATTCCGTTTCCCAGGAGGATGTATCGTTGAGGGTACAGACCTTGCAACACGCTACCAGTGGAAGAACTCAGTAGGACCAGTAGAGAACCGTCCTCTCAATGAGAACCGTTGGCACTACACATTCACACACCGTTACTTCCCAGATTACTATCAGTCATACGGACTTGGTTTCTACGAGTATTTCCAGCTCTCAGAGGAGATTGGTGCAGAGCCACTTCCTGTACTCAACGTAGGTATGAGCTGTCAGTATCAGAACGGTATAGAGCATGAAGACGAGGTACACGTACCACTCGACCAGCTCCAGCCATATATTGATGACTGCATCGACCTCATCGAGTTCGCTAATGGCGACCCAGCAAAGAACAAGTGGGCAAAGCTCCGTGCCGATATGGGTCACCCAGCACCATTCAACCTCAAGTACCTCGCTATCGGTAACGAACAGTGGGATTACAAGGACAACCCTGCATTCACAAAGCGTCTCAAGATATTCGTTGATGCTGTACGCAAGGTTCACCCAGAGATTAAGCTTATCGGTACTACTGGCCCTAACTCTGAGGGTTATGAGTTCGACATACTTCAGCCACGCATGAAGGAGCTTGGTGCAGACCTTTACGACGAGCACTTCTACCGCAATGAGGAGTGGTTCCTCGGCAAGGCTAAGGACAAGAGTGGCAAGCGCCTCGGTGGTGCAAACCGTTATGACAACTATGACCGTAGCAAGAAGGCACCAAAGGTATTCGCCGGTGAGTATGCTTGTCACGGAAGAGGCAAGAAGTGGAATCACTTCAACGCTGCCCTCATGGAGGCAGCCTTCATGACAGGTCTTGAGCGTAATGCCGATGTTGTTGAGATGGCTACATACGCACCACTCTTTGCACACGTTGAGGGATGGCAGTGGCGTCCAGATGCTATCTGGTACGATAACCTCCGCAGCTTCAACTCTTGTTCATACTACGTTCAGCAGCTCTACTCTCTCAACAAGGGTACAAACATGCTTAAACTCACTATGAACGGCAAGCCAGTTGCTGGTAATGACGATCAGGATGGTCTCTTCGCTTCAGCCGTTTATGACAAGAACACATCTGAGTACATCGTCAAGGTAATCAACGTGGGCGACAAGGCACAGGATGTCACTTTCAACTTCAAGGGCTTGAAGAAGGGTGAGTACAGCGCACAGCTTATCTCATTCCACTCTGACAACCTTGACGCAGAGAACACTCTCGATGCTCCAACAAAGATTGTTCCTGTGACAACAAGCATCAAGGTGGCTGCTCCAACAAACAGCATCAGCGTTCCTGCACGTACATTCCAGGTATTCAGAATAAAGAAGTAAACTAACAATACCATTTCAACCCCTTTGCCTTTATTGGCAAAGGGGTTAACCTTAAAAAACAAAATCATATGAAACGTTACATTCTTGCATTGTCAGCAATAATTATCCCTTTGCTAAGCCATGCACAATCTTTCCGCCGCCATCAAGTTAGTGCATACATCAATCTCGGAAATGCCTACACTCACGATTTTGAGAAAGAATTCGATGATTTCTGTCAGTTAGACCCTGAAGATAGAGAACTTGATGAATATTGTGGCTTTCAAATAAAAAATATAGGTTATGGCTTAAGTTATTCCTACAATGTCAATGAAAAGCTAAAGTTAGGTGTTTGCGGTGGTATATCTTTTTCTGACGATATCGAGCTTTCATCTTACAAGAAGGCACTTCTCAATCATGATTGGGAGAATCAATACAACATAGAATCTAAATTATG
>JAGCWG010000377.1 GCA_017961965.1 Bacteroidaceae bacterium
CTGTGGCTGTATTGTTGTGAATGTCCATATAAGGGAATGTATGTGCTCCACATTCTGAACCAAGGAGGAGAGAGTCACAACTTGAATAGTTGCGAGCGCCATCTGCCTTTGTTCCCACCTTAACAAGTCCACGGTAGGAATTCTGGCTCTTACCTGCACTTATACCTTTAGATATAATAGTGCTACGGGTGTTCTTGCCAATGTGAATCATCTTGGTACCCGTATCTGCAACCTGATGATTGTTCGTCACGGCAACAGAGTAGAATTCTGCCTGTGAGTTGTCACCCTGAAGTATGCAAGATGGATATTTCCAAGTGATGGCAGAACCTGTCTCTACCTGTGTCCACGAGAGTTTTGAGTTGACACCACGAAGATGACCTCTCTTTGTGACAAGGTTGAGCACACCACCATTACCATTCTCGTCGCCTGGGTACCAGTTCTGTACAGTTGAATACTTCACCTCAGCATTATCCATGACTACAATCTCAACGATAGCTGCGTGCAACTGGTTTTCGTCACGCATAGGAGCCGTACATCCCTCAAGGTAGCTGACGTACGACCCCTCGTCACAGATGATGAGTGTACGTTCAAACTGTCCTGTATTACGGGCGTTGATACGGAAGTATGTCGATAGTTCCATCGGGCAACGTGTGCCCTGTGGAATATAGACGAATGAACCATCGCTGAAAACGGCTGAGTTGAGAGCTGCAAAATAGTTGTCACGATAAGGGACAACACTACCAAGATACTGTCTTACAAGGTCAGGATATTCCTTTACAGCCTCGCTGATGGAACAGAAGATGATGTTCTTCTCTGCGAGCTTCTCCTTGAAGGTAGTCTTGACAGACACGGAATCCATGACAGCATCCACCGCCATTCCGCTTAAAGCAAGGCGTTCCTCAAGAGGAATGCCTAACTTGTCGAACGTCTTGACGAGTTCCGGATCAAGTTCCTTCTTTTCTCCGTCAGCACTCTTCTTTGTAGGGTCGGCATAGTAGGATATTGCCTGATAGTCAATCTCCGGAAGAGTAAGATGTCCCCATGTTGGCTGTTCCTGAGTAAGCCAGTAGCGGTAAGCTTCGAGGCGGAACTCAAGCAACCAGTCAGGTTCTCCCTTCTTGGCAGAGATTGTGCGAATCACATCCTCATTGAGACCCTTATCTATAATTTCTGTCTGTACGTCGGTGGTGAATCCGAATTCATATTTCTTCTCCGCCACTTCACGAACAAACTCGTTCTGTTCACTCATATATGACTATACATATTATTCGTCTTCTCCAAAAGCGGAGTCAACGGCTTTGTCAACGGCATTTTCAACGGATGTCTTGATGCCTCTCATTGGTTTGGCACCATTGGCTTCTTCGGTAGCATCGGTAACAATAATGATGTCCGGTACTATGAACTGTGCCGTCTGCTTGATGATATAAAATGATGCTGGACGTTCCTCAAGGTTCTCAGTATGATAACCGCATGAACTCTCGACGAAGTCGTAGAAATTGAAGACTGCACTCAGAAGCAGAGTGTAACTTACAACTCCTATGGCAGCACCACATATTCTATTAACAAATCCGAGGTGTACAGACTCAAATGCCTTTGTCAGGAGTGACGCTATCCATCCAAGAACGATAGGTACGAGGAGGAAGACAATCACGAATGCAAATATTCTGCCGATGCTTGACGAAGTGGAACTTGCTGTTGCAAGAAAATCGCCAAAACCTCTGTACAGCATAGATGCCAGTATGAGTCCGAGAATGACACCACAAAGATGTGCTATCTGCTTAAAAGCACCCTGATAGAAGCCTATGGAGGCTCCTATCAGTAGCACTATTAGAATCAATATGTTCATATTCTTTTGAGTTTGTTAGTTTTTAAGTTTATAAGTTTTTATGTTCTCGCGGAAATTGCAATAGAACTAAAAAACTTAAAAACTCACGAACTTACAAACTAATAAATCTTAGAGCTTTGCCTTAACCTCAACCTCTGTGTATGTCTCAAGAATATCGCCTTCACGAATGTCGTTGTAGTTGACGATTGAGATACCACAGTCGAAGTCACGACCAACTTCCTTAACGTCGTCCTTGAAGCGCTTGAGGGCAAGGATTTCACCTGTGTGAACAACGATACCGTCACGAATGACACGAATCTTGTCTGAACGGTGAATCTTACCATCAGTAACCCATGCTCCAGCAACAGTTCCGACCTTTGTAATCTTGTAAACCTGACGAACCTCTGCCTGACCAGTATTCTCTTCCTTGACTGTTGGTGCAAGCATACCCTCCATAGCGTCTGTAATCTGCTCGATACAGTCGTAGATGATAGAGTAGAGACGGATATCAACACCTGCCTGATCAGCAAGCTTGCGTGCTGCTGCTGAAGGACGAACCTGGAATCCGATGATGATTGCGTCTGAAGCCTCTGCAAGAGTAACATCGCTCTCTGAGATTGCACCCACAGCTTTGTGGATGACGTTGACCTGAATCTTCTCTGTTGAGAGCTTGATGAGTGAGTCAGAAAGTGCCTCGATAGAACCGTCCACGTCACCCTTGACGATAAGGTTGAGTTCCTTGAAGTCTCCAAGTGCGATACGACGACCAAGCTCGTTGAGGTCAACACGCTTGAGGGTACGAAGTCCCTGCTCACGCTTGAGCTGCTCACGCTTGTTACAGATTTCACGTGCCTCCTGCTCTGTCTCCATTGTGTGGAATGTATCACCTGCTGTAGGTGCTCCGTTGAGACCGAGGATTACGGCTGGTTCTGCAGGAAGAGCCTGCTGTATGCGCTGTCCACGCTCGTTGAACATAGCCTTGATACGTCCATAGTGAGTACCTGCAAGTACTATGTCTCCCTGATGGAGAGTACCGTTGCTTACGAGTACTGTAGCTACGTAACCACGACCCTTGTCGAGTGTTGACTCGATGATAGAACCTGTTGCCTTACGGTTAGGGTTTGCCTTGAGGTCGAGCATCTCGGCTTCGAGGAGTACCTTCTCCATGAGTTCTGCAACACCGATACCCTGCTTTGCAGATATTTCCTGACACTGGTACTTACCACCCCAATCCTCTACGAGGAGATTCATGGCAGCAAGCTGTTCACGTATCTTATCCGGATTAGCTCCTGGCTTATCAATCTTATTGATAGCGAAGACCATGGGGACATTGGCTGCCTGGGCATGGGCGATAGCCTCC
>JAGCWG010000378.1 GCA_017961965.1 Bacteroidaceae bacterium
AACTGTACGAGTTACCACACTCCACGTCCGTACCTGCAATAAGAGCCTTAGCTATTCCATCGGCACGTGTTGGTGATACATTATGGCGGTTCTTTTCCCAGAAGTCATTCAAAGCCCAGCAATCACTCGTTACGATACCCTTGAAGCCCCATTCGTCACGTAGGATATGCTGAAGATAACGCGTGCTACCACAACAAGGTTCACCGTCCATACGTTGATAGGCACACATCACCTCACGCACATTACCCTCCTGTACCAAAGCTTTGAAGGCTGGTAGGTATGTCTCCCAAAGGTCACGCTCTGGCAGATTCTCTATGTTGAACGTGTGACGATTCCACTCAGGACCGCTATGTACGGCAAAATGCTTGGCACACGCAAAGAGCTTGCGATACTTTGTATCCTCAGAACCTTGGAGTCCGCGTACCACGGCAAGTCCCATCCTACTTGTCAAGTAAGGGTCCTCACCATACGTCTCCTGTCCACGTCCCCATCGAGGGTCACGGAAGATATTTATGTTTGGTGTCCAGAATGACAATCCTTCATATATTTTACACCGTCCAGCCTTACGGGCGATGTTATTCTTTGCTCTTGCCTCGTCGCTCACAGCATCGTAAGCCTTCTGCACAAGTGCATCATCAAACGTACTTGCCATAGCCATGGTGATAGGTAGAACGGTAGCTGTGCCGTTACGTCCCACACCATGCAAAGCCTCGTTCCACCAGTTGAACTGAGGAATACCGAGACGAGGAATGGCAGGAGAACCATGTTCCATCAGCTTCACCTTCTCGTCGAGCGTGAGGAGTGAGCACAGGTTGGCAGCCCTCTCCTCAGCAGAGAGATGCGGATTCTGAAATGGATATTGTTGAGCAAAGGCTCCAACAGAGCCAAGGAAATTCAACAGGATTGTTCGGTGTTTCTTCATATTAAGTAAAAGTAATTGGTTGGTGATGTAAAGGTTGTCGATTCATTGATACATAATAGTCACCAATCTCGCCTTATGTTCCTTCAATGCTTTTATGGGAACTACAGATTATTTGGCGTGTCCTTTGTTATTGAGACTTCCACAAATACGGTGTCGGATTCGGGAATGAAGATGACCTTTGTTGCAGTCCACATATTGTCGGTGAGGCTATCCTCAAGACGTGAGTAGCAGAGAGCAGCCAGAAGATCCTCATTGTCATAGCGTGAGAGGGCTGGATTATCAGCGCCCCACGACATTTCTCCACCACTCAGGTTCTTGTGAAAACGGTATGAATTCACAAGTTTTGCGATACTTGAGGTTGGCAGACGCAAATACTCCTTCAATTGGAGATATGTATATTCTCCAAATCCTGAGAGACATACTTTGTCGCCTACACGTGGAATGGCAGGCAACTCCATAAGCAATCCCCATGAAGCTTCATCCTTTGCTATATAGTTCTGTACTGTGTTGTCCGTAAAGTGGAAGTCATCCTTGTTCCACAATACCTTTGGTGCTAAAAATACTTTCATTATTTTCTATGTAACGACCGCCATATGCGACAGCCTTTTTTGTTAATACTGGTTAGCTTGCAAGTCCCTTTATAATATAGAACACCACAGGTACAAGTAGGCTTGGCAAGAGGTTCACCGTCTTGCAATCCTTGATGCCAAGTATTCCGAGACCGGAACTAACGATAAGTACTCCTCCGACAATACTTAACTCCACTCGCATAGGCTCAGGCATTGCCTCACCAAAGTATAAGGCGATAAGGTAAAACATACCTTGCCAACAGAAGAGGACAGGAGCGGCAAGTAGCATGATCCAGCCGTATGAGGCTGCAAGGACGGCACTTGTCACG
>JAGCWG010000379.1 GCA_017961965.1 Bacteroidaceae bacterium
AGTTATTGCTTTCTTCATATCGACCATGAGAGATAAAGACCTGTTACGCTTGACGGCATCGAGGTTATCCATTTTTGTTATATATTGGTATGCGCTATCCACCTGATAGTTGCTGTAGCACTCGTATATCTGGTTATAGATGGAATAAAGCTCAGCATCAGAAGCTACTTTGATAAGTGTTTTCAGACTGTCAATCTTTCCTTGCTGTTGTTTGTGATATTTGCCTTTCATTTGTATTGCATTGTCGAGATCTTTCAGCAAGTTGTTGAGTTGCTGAGCATCTGAATTGCCGAAAAAGGCAAAAAACAGGAGAAATAATGTAATGATATGTTTCATGATTATATAGACTATTGTAACATTTTGGTGCAAATGTAAGATTATTTTTTTGTATTTCGTTTATATTTTCTTAACATTTTTTTATTTCTAAATGTTAAATATCATGTTGTTAGTGTTTGTTACATTTTATATTTTTCTTATTATCACTTTTTTGTATTGCAGAATACCGTAATTTTGCATCGTACAAAAATATTTATCGCGATTAGGACGGTCATGCGTTCTTCTTCATTATCTGAGGTTGCACGTATGACTTGCCTAATAACCATGGAAAGTGATACCAAAACTTAGTCAAAACATCAACTAATACATAACTAATGAGAAAATCAAAACTTACGCTAACACTATTGTTGAGCCTATGTTCATTCCTTGGCATCAACGCAGCGAAAATAAATGTAAGTCATATTCATCCATCATGTTGGTGGGCTGGAATGAAGAATACCGAGCTTCAGATAATGATTCACGGTACAGGACTTGGTATGTACGATGTTCAGTTGAGTAACTCTCAGGGCATAGAACTGAAAAGTGTAAACAAGTTTGACAACAAGAACTATATAATATTATATTTGGATACAAAAGGTGCTCCTGCACAGACGTTCAGTATCGACCTTGTGAATGGTAAGAAGGTGGTAAAGCGCATCCCTTACGAGTTGAAGGTACGTGTGAATGCACGTCTTGGTAACTTTGACGCTTCGGATGTCGTCTATCTCCTTATGCCAGATCGTTTTGCTCAGGGATTTACCGATAAGCAGAAAGCATCTATGTATTCTAAGGTTGAGAGAGAAAAGGTGTGGGATAGAAAGACAGACATGGGTCGTCATGGAGGCGACCTTGCAGGCATGACTCAGCATCTTGACTATCTCAGCGAGTTGGGAATCACAGCCATTTGGCCTACTCCGACCCTTGTGAACGATATGGCAGAGTGTACCTACCACGGCTATGCCATTACTGACTATTATGAGACGGATCCGCGTCTCGGTAGTAATGAAGATTACAAAAGTTTTGTTCATAATGCACATAATAATGGTATTAAGGTAATAAAAGACATTGTTTTCAATCATTGCGGCTCATTGAACTTCCTGTTTGCGGACAGACCTGCTGGCGATTGGTTCAACTACGGCAGCAAGTACACTCAGACAGGCTACAAGACGAGCGCAGCAGGGGATAATCACGCATCAGCTCTCGACAAGAAACTAACCGTTGATGGTTGGTTTGTCGAGACTATGCCTGACTTAAACGGAAAGAACAAGTTCGTTGCTGACTACCTCATCCAAGCAAGTAAGTGGTGGGTGGAGTATGCAGGAGTGGACGGTTTCCGACAAGATACATATCCTTATAATGACTTCAACTTCATGAAGCGTTGGTGTCATGAGATGGATGAAGAATATCCGGGTTTCAACATCGTGGGTGAGACATGGGTAAATAATAATGTTGGTGTGAGCTACTGGCAGAAGGACAGTAAACTTGCAGCACCACTCAACTCTGAGTTGAAGACAGTGATGGATTTCCCTCTCATGTACCTGCTCACGAGCGTTGTGGATGAAGAGACAGACGAATGGGACAACGGTTTCGCAAAACTCTATGCCTATCTTGGTCAAGACATGGTTTATGCCAATACCAATAACCTCCTCACGTTCCTCGCCAATCACGATACGGACAGATTCCAGAAGACCAAGGAGATGGCAAATAACATCACGAGATACAAGCAGGCACTTGCGCTTCTTCTCACTCTTCGTGGTACACCTCAGTTGTATTATGGCGACGAGATTGGAATGTATGCCAACAAGAGCGTGAATGACGGCGCTCTCCGTCAGGACTTTCCTGGAGGATGGGCAGATGACAGCCACAATGCCTTTACCAAGGCTGGCAGAACGAAGTTGGAGAACGAGTACTTTGACTACACAAAGAAGCTCCTCAACTGGCGCAAGAGCAACAAGGCAGTGGCATACGGAGACCTCACACACTTTGCCATCCGCAACGGTGTGTATGTATATTCCCGATTCTACAAGGGACAGAGGGTGACGGTACTCATCAACGGAACAAGCAAGCCACAGACCGTGGATGCAAGCACATACGCAGAAGTTCTTCCTTCGTTGACAGCCTATGATATCATTACTGCAAAGAAGCGAACATTTAATGATAAAATAACGTTGGGAGCGAGAGAAGTAGTGATAATGGATTATGGACCCACCCCTAACCCCTCCCTATAGGGCGGGGAGTGGTTACTCCATTCTCTAATTGCTTTCAACACAGAGAGCACGGAGGACTCAGAGAAAAAAGGAGTCTAAGTAATTCAAAAAACTCAGTGTACTCTGTGTTGAAAAGAAAACAGCGGGACTAATTAACAAACAATCAAACGTCTGTTTACTTCCGATTACTTCTTCTAACTTCTAAAAATAATCCTAAAAATAAAACAATGAGAACTCTCTTTATTTCAATCTTGGCAATACTTGCGTCAATAACAGCAAATGCACAGAAGCTCACATCGCCAGACGGTCAGATGGAACTGAACTTCAGTGTTGATGCAAAGGGTATGCCAACCTATAACCTTAGCAGGAAAGGCAAGACCGTCATCAAGGACAGCCACCTCGGTCTTCTGCTTGTGAAGGAAAATGCCAACAAGGCAATAGACTTTGAACACAGAACCTTCGCGGATAAGCAGAAGATAGAAAGGAAAGCTGACATGATCACTGGTTTCAAGATTGTCAGTACAAAGGAAAGTGCCTTTGACGAGACATGGAAACCAGTATGGGGTGAGGAGTCAAGTATCCGCAACAACTACAAGGAGCTTGCCGTTACACTCAGTCAGCCAGACAACGACAGAACAATCCTCATTCGTTTCCGTCTTTTCAACGACGGACTTGGATTCCGATACGAGTTCCCATCACAGAAGAACCTCACATATTTCAATATAAAGGAGGAAAAGTCAGAATTTGCCATGACAGGCAACCACAAGGCATGGTGGATAGCAGGTGACTACGACACACAGGAGTATGAGTGGCAGACAAGCCGTCTCTCTGAGATACGTGGCAAGATGAAGGATGCAATCACAGAGAACTCTTCACAGACACCAGCAGGACCAACGTGCGTGCAGACGGCCCTCCAGATGAAGACAGACGATGGTCTATACATCAACCTCCACGAGGCTGCATGTATCGACTATGCAACCATGCACCTCGAACTGGATGACAAGAACATGGTGTTTACATCTCACCTTACTCCAGATGCACAGGGTTACAAGGGACGCATACAGACTCCATTCAACACACCTTGGCGTACTGTCATA
>JAGCWG010000380.1 GCA_017961965.1 Bacteroidaceae bacterium
GTAAGGATGCACAGCTCGATGCCGCCATTGAGGAGATGATGAGGAAATGAGGAATGTGGAATGAGTAATGACTAATTAGCAATGAGTAATGACTAATGACTAATTAGCAATGAGTAATGAGTAATGACTAATTAGGAATAAACATACTCATTATAAAGTCAACAATAAGAACTATGCCATTCGAACTTTCATTCGTGGATTTTCTGGATTACGCAGGTACATTTGCCTTTGCTATTTCCGGTATCCGACTTGCGTCGGAGAAGAACTTCGACCTTTTCGGAGCATACATAGTTGGATGGGCTACGGCTTGTGGAGGAGGTACGATTCGTGACCTCTTCCTCAACATGAGTCCTTTCTGGATGACACAATGGGTGTATCTTGTCATAACAGGTGTGGCACTTGTATGCTACATGTTCTGGCACAAATTCATCAATCGGATCTCAGGAACAATATATCTCTTTGATGCCATAGGTCTTGCCCTGTTCGCGGTCGTAGGTTTTCAGAAGACGATTGAGGCGGGTTTCCCGCTCTGGACGGCAAACATCATGGGAATGTGCACTGGTGCCATCGGTGGAGTGATACGAGATATCCTCATTAACGAGGTTCCGCTCATATTCCGAAGAGACATCTATGCTCTTGCATGTATATTCGGTGGACTGGTTTTCTCTTTGGCATACGTAATGGATGTTCCGAACTTTCTGTGTCAGATACTCTGTGCCGTTTCCGTATTCACAGTTAGAGTCTTAGCTGTTCATTATCATTGGCAAGTGCCATTGCTTCATGACGAAGGAGATAATAAATCGGCACAATAGTACTAAAAATGCGTTAAAAAGGATTAAAACTTATTGAAAAACCATTTTTTGTGATAAGTTTTTGATAATCTTTTTTTTCAATTAAAATATTTTGCGTATCTTCGCACCGCGAAAACAAAATAAATACTAATATACATTTTATAGATATATGACTAAAGCAGAAATTGTTGCACAGATTTGCAGCGAGACAGGCATTGAGAAGGACAAAGCTCTCAAGGTATTTGAGGCTTTCATGGTTGTAGTAAAGGACAACATCGTAAATGGTGAGGACATCTTCCTCCGTGGTTTCGGTACATTCACAACAAAGACTCGTAAGCAGAAGATCGGTCGTCTCATCAAGGAGAACAAGTCTGTTGTTGTTCCTGAGCACAAGATTCCTTACTTCAAGCCATGTGAGGAGTTCAAGTCACAGCTCGCTAAGTAATCGGAGCAATCCATACAATATAATAAGGTGTCAGGTTCAATAATGAACTTGACACCTTAATAATTTGAAAAGGGATAAGTGAGTCACTGGACAAAGCATGCAGAAGCACTTGCGAAGCCCTACCCCACTTTTACCATTACAGAGATTATAATCAGACATATAATATGAACATTTCAGAAACACCTGTCCTTCTGCTTACAGGTTACTTAGGCAGTGGTAAGACTACTCTTGTCAATAAGATTCTTTCCAACAAGAAGGGTATCAAGTTTGCCGTCATAGTAAACGACATAGGCGAGGTGAACATAGATGCCGACCTAATCCAGAAAGGTGGCGTGGTTGACAAGAAAGATGATAGTCTCGTTGCTCTCCAGAACGGTTGCATCTGCTGTACGTTGAAGATGGATCTTGTGGAACAGCTTCACGACATCGTTGCACAGCATCGTTTTGATTACATTGTAATCGAGGCAAGCGGAGTGTGCGAGCCTGCACCTATTGCACAGACAATATGCTCTATTCCAAATATGGAGGCAAAATACGTAAAGGACGGCATTCCTGTACTTGACTGTGTCGTTACTGTAGTTGATGCCCTCCGCATGAAGGACGAGTTTGGTTCTGGCGATAACCTCGTCAACAGCAATATTGAAGAAGATGACATCGAGAATCTTGTCATCCAGCAGATTGAGTTCTGTAATATCATCCTCCTCAATAAGGCATCAGAGGTAGAGCCAAAGGAATTGGAGCGTATTCGCCAGATTATCCGAACACTCCAGCCAAAGGCAGAAATCATCGACTGTGACTATGGAGAGGTAGAACTTGACAAGATTATCTCCACAAAGAAGTTCAACATCAACTCTGTGGCTTCGTCTGCTGCGTGGATGGAGGAACTTGACAAGCATATAGACGAGATGGACGAGGACGACGATGATGATGAAGAGCATGAACATCATCATCACCACGACGATGAGGATGAACACGAGCATCATCACCATCATCATCACGATGACGATGACGACGATGATGAGGAACACGAGCATCACCATCACCACGACCATCCAGAAGGATGTACATGCGGACATTGCCACCACCATCACCACCACGGAGAAGGTGAGACTGAGGAATACGGTATTGGTACATTCGTCTATTACCGCCGTGAACCATTCGACCTCGTCAAGTTTGATGAGTTTGTTGGCATGAACTGGCCAAAGGGCATTATTCGTACCAAGGGCCTCTGCTACTTCTATGACGAACAGGAGATGTGCTACATCTTTGAACAGGCAGGCAAGCAGGTCAAGATTAGCAAAGCAGGACAATGGTATGCAACTATGCCAAAGGACGAACTTGACCGACTCATGGCAGCAGAGCCAGGACTTCGTCGCGATTGGGACGAAAAATACGGTGACCGCATGCAGAAGATTGTGTTTATCGGACAGAAGCTCGACAAAAAAGCTATCATAGCTGCACTTGACAAGTGCTTAGTGAAACGGTAATTTTCCAGCAGTAAAAGAGGGTGAAAAGGAGTAAAGAGGAGTAACAAGACAATAGATTGTTCATAAAATCATTCGTCTCATTACTCCCTTTTACTCCTATTTACTCAAAAATAAATAATAATGAACTATTTAATTGCGATACTCGTAGTATGCGTCTGGGGAACAACCTTCGTAAGTAGCAAAGTGTTGCTTAATGCAGGAATGTCTCCAGCCGAGATATTCCTTATCCGCTTCATAATGTCTTACGTGTGCCTTAGCGCGATATCACACAAGAAATTGTGGTCAGACGACTGGAAAGACGAGCTTACGTTTCTCGGACTTGGTGTTATGGGAGGCTCGTTGTATTTCCTCACAGAAAATATGGCACTCATCTATTCCACAACGGCAAACGTAAGCATTCTCGTAAGCACCTGCCCCCTACTTACCGCACTCATCGTGTCACTTTTCTACAAGAGCGAAAGGATGACTTGCATACAGATCCTTGGTTCATTCATTGCATTCATCGGTGTGGTACTTGTAATCCTCAACGGGCAACTTGTTTTACAACTAAATCCACGTGGTGACATTCTCGCACTTTGCGCTTCACTTACATGGACATTCTATTCGCTGTTCATGAAACGAATCATGGGAAGATATCGTTCCGATTATATCACCCGCAAGGTTTTCGGTTATGGAATATTGACCATCATACCATACTTTTTCTTGGTTGAGCCGTTTGATGTAAGTAGAAGTACACTCACGAATATGAGCGTAATTTGTAACTTGCTGTTTCTTGGACTTGTTGCATCAACTGGAGGATACCTTGTGTGGAGCTGGGCGATGAAGCGATTGGGAGCAGTAAAAGCCACTAACTGTATTTATATTCAGCCACTTGTAACTATGATTGCAGGTGTTTTGATACTCTCAGAACCAATCACGCTAATGGGAATTAGTGGTATTGCCATCACAACATTAGGTATGATATTGGCACTCAGAAACAAGAAACAAAAATAACGTTTGCTGTACTCCTTTTGCCCCTATTTGTTACATTGTGGTGTATTCTTGACAATGGCTAAGAAATGCAAAAAAGTATGTGGATTTTCTTGCCGAGAATAATAATTCTACATATCTTTGCAACACCAAAAAGATTCAAATTAAGGTATTACTCAATCTAATCTAACACAACAATGGAAACAGAGAAATATAAGGGTACTATGTACGAGAGATTTGACAGTAAATTAACGGATAGTATGCTTGCTGCAGACTCCTTTGTGAAGAAATTAGAGTACTTAAATGACCACATTGATCATGAGAGTCTTTCTTCAAGTATGTCATTCCTTCGGGATATTGAAAATGAGATTGTAAATAAATGTGTCACTCCTCACTTCCAACTCACACTTAAGAATGAGGACAACGCTTCAGATCTTCTTCTCTCCATCCTCTTTCAGGCAAGAATGGTGTTCAAGGAGATTAGAAATGCATGGCTTTCAAGTCGTGCGGGATATACACCAGCTCTTGAGCTCGGTTTACAACAGATATCTGAACAGATATACGAAAAAGACAATTTCCGCTTGATTCTAAACAATATGGATTACAAGCGCAATATTGTATAGGTTCATTATGAACCATACATCCAAATACATCTATACTTAATATGTTCAGCTCGCCGTTGTTTGAAATGGCGAGCTGATTTTATTTATGTATAAGTAGCTGTGCAAAATAATGTTTACCATGTATTCCATAGTTATTACAAAAAATAAAGTCAGATTCTCACGAACCCGACTTTACCAAATTACCTTTTTATCTATATTTATTACCCTTAACTATTTCGTATCTGGATTATCATTTGCGAGAAACATATTAAAATGTTTTCCAAATGATAGTTGAATTTTTATTTCATTGCAAAGGTATGAATAAATTCTAATAAACAAAAAATTATTTCATTTTTTATGCATCAAAATAGCAATAATTTCCATTTTCTTCCTAATATGTTCAATCTATGAGACAAATCGAACTTTCATCAAGGGGTTTTAATCATAGTCTTTCATACAAAGACACTAAATATTTATTCATAATGAACAAAACAAAGTCATAAAACAAGTAAATCAAAATTTGAAGAAATAATGAATAGTTATTAATCTAATATGAGTATTATCTATTGCGTCAAGAAAATATTTTACCTTTTATAATAGTTTTTCTCGGTCATTTTGTTTGGCAGTTGAAAAAATGATGATATATTTGCAAAACCAATAAAAATTATTTATGTTCCTAAAAGAATAAGTGGAGCTAAACCATTAAAAAATAGACTTTATTTTAAAAGGTTGGAAAAGGATAAAAATAATAAAATTAAAGAATTCATTAAACTGGTCATTAAAAAGTTTTATAAAGTTAATTTTCCTTCTTTTTTATATCAATTAAAAATAATAAGAAAATCAAAAATTATAGAACTTAAATTAGATTCATTAAATAATATATTTAAATTAATAGAAATTAAAAAATTAAAAAGATATCTTAACATATATCGAGAAAATGTACTAAATGAAAAAGTAAAAGAAGAATTTTTAAAAAAAAATATGATGAAATTTAGAAAAATAAATCAAAAGTACAAAAATGACAAAATAGAAAAAAAGAAAGATTATAAGAATAATGAAGATAAAACAGAAAATAATTTAATTAATGAAAATAAAAAAAAGGAAAATAGA
>JAGCWG010000381.1 GCA_017961965.1 Bacteroidaceae bacterium
AGTAAGTTACTTTTTTTCTCTGCGAGTTTGCTCCGTGCCCTCAATGGAGCACCTGCTACCTCTGAGAACTCTAAATAAATCAGAGTATTAAGCAAAAAAAACTCTGTGCTCTCCGTGGCTCCGTGGGGGGTAAAATTCAACCGTACAGTTCGTTTTTATTTCGTTCATCCTGTTAAGGATGAACGAGCGTTCCTATTTCCTCCCCATCAATCACCTTCTTGAGGTTACCCACGATGTCCATGTTGAACACATATATCGGGAGGTTATTCTCCTTGCACATTGCTGTGGCTGTGATGTCCATCACACGGAGGTTACGCTGGAGTACTTCGTCGTATGTTATCTCTGTAAACTTAGTAGCTGTAGGGTCCTTCTCTGGGTCGGCTGTATATACGCCATCCACACGAGTACCCTTGAGCATGACATCTGCCTCTATCTCTATGCCTCGGAGACTGGAACCTGTATCTGTGGTGAAGTATGGGTTTCCAGTACCTGCACTCATGATGACAACCTCGCCATTCTGCATTGCACCAATTGCCTTCCACTTGCTGTAGAACTCACCGATAGGTTCCATGCGGATGGCTGTGAGTACACGGCTCTTGCAACCTATTGCACCGAGTGCGCTGCTCACGGCAAGAGAGTTGATGACTGTGGCACACATACCCATCTGGTCACCCTTCACACGGTCAAAGCCCTTACCAGCACCCTGAATACCACGGAAGATATTACCACCGCCAATTACTATACCAATCTGTACACCCATGTCATGTATCTCCTTAATCTGACGTGCATAGTCATTGAGACGCTGAGTGTCTATTCCCTGCTTTGCATCACCTGCCAGGCTCTCACCTGAGAGCTTAAGCAATATACGTTTGAATCTTGCCATTTCTTTCTTTTTCTTAGTTGTAAATTATAATGCAAATATAGCATTATTATTTGACACAGCCAAGGACGGCTATAAAAAAGAGTCGAGTATTGCTTTAGTCACCCTTCCCTTGGGCGAATGAGGGCGTAGAAGAGAAACTTAATGTCTCTCTGCCCCGAAATGAGGGGAGAGCAGTGCTCTGCTCGACGGTGGGTTAAGGTCAGGGGTTGGGTCTATGTCATAACAAAGGGGCGATGCTTACGCACCGCCCCCATCGTTATCATAGATTGTAATCTTTATTTCCACAGATCGCCCCAGTCCTCATCATCGCAACGAGAACGACCGAGTACAGGATCACCTTCCTCGATAGGGCCTTCTCCAATGGAGAGACAGATTGCCATCTGTTTTCCTTTGAACTCTGAAATTTTTGTTTCAGGAATTATATAAAATTTCTTCATTTTCATCACCTATTCTATTTTAGAGTTCAACTTTACTGTATAAATTTCTTTCTTGTAGTACCGTCGCTCATCTTGAGGATGTTGATACCAGGCTTGAAAGTCTTTTGTGGAACACCATTAGCAGAGTAGCTTCCGACAATCTCAATCTCTTGGTTCTGATTGTCGCTGTTCTCAATGCTTGTTGCCATCTCAATAGCCTCATCAAGTTCGAAGACGAACTTACGTATGCGTCCTGGATTGCTCTTGTCGTATGTTGGATCTACAAGGTAGCAGCGGTTTGCAGGAATATCTGGTGTGTGAACATTTTCATCCACCACATAGAAGCAAGCCCACATATCAGGACGTTTCATAGAGAGCAAGTACCAACCGTCTTGTGCTGGCTTTACTTTCATTTGTTGAGTTGTCTCATCGAGCTCGCCTTCATATCCTTCAAGATATACATCATCAGATGTTTCATCTGGACGATAATATCTTACAGAACCAAGACGGTCATCATAGTCATCACCAGAAGCAATACCATGATAGCCTTCAGGATTTGAAGTAAAGAGAACTACAGGTACGTGAGCTGGGATAGTTGGTCTCTCACCACCCTTACCATACTTCAAGTTACCCTTTACAGTTACTATAGTACCATTCTTACCCTCATACACAATATTATCATAATCCTGATGGGTTTTAAGAGTTGTAAAGTAGAATGTCTCACCAGTAGTAGGATGTTTATACTCATGAGATTTATCCTCCTTACCTGTAACAAGGAATGCAGTAACACCTTCTGGTAGCGTAGCATTGAACGGAGCGATGAATGTACCATAATGAGCACCTGGCTTAATCTCCATAATAGCATTTGGCCAACGATACAACTTAATGTTAGAGACAACCATTGTCCAAACCTGAGTTGGATTAGCATTACGGAACACAATCTTATACGTCTCAAGATTATCGAAGTTCTCAAGAGTATTCTTGTAGTTCCTGCTTGATGCCTTAGGTGTGTGGAATGTGAATCTCAACATGTCAGGCAACTGCGTTGTATCAGAGATACATACATTAGGAGAATATACCCTTGACGCACCTGTTACCAATTCGTTTGTCTTCGCATTGCGAACCTCAATCCTGATAGAACCATTCTGACCTTCGGTGTAGTAACCGAAATTGCAACTGAACACGTATGTCTGGTCAGGGTCGAGTGGCATCTCGAAGCCTGCAGAGTCACCATAAGTATAGACTGACTGAGGAGAACAATATCTAAGAGAAGTCTTATCGTCTGGGAACTTAAACATTGCAGCAGTACTGAATGTATTCTCTTCACCATCGAGGTTGACAGAACCCTTGAGATTGTCGAACTTAGCCCAAGTTGGGTCGGCTGTAGCACATGATGCTGACATACCACCAGTCTTTGGCTGTGGCACTGAAGTATCGTATATCTTCCAACCGAACAACTCATTATAGAGGCTCTGATGAACAAGTGAGAAGTTAGCATTGTAAACTGCATTCACATCCTCATTCTGAATCTTCCACTTAGAAAGTTCAGGGTGATCAGGATCCTCATAGAGAGCCTTGATGTACTCGTTGACCTGATACTTTGTACAGTGGTTGAAACCATCTTCCTTGTAGTTAGACTCCAAGTAGCTGCGTGCAGCGTTATGAGTCTTGATAGCGTCACGGTTTGTATATGGAGAGTACTCACCAACATTGAAACCGATCTTCTTCTTCTCATCACGACGTATAAGCTCCCAGAGCTTTGCAATTTCCTCGTCAGAAGCAGGATCATCCTCCTCATAGAACTTGAGTTCACGAACTGGGACGAACTGGCAGAACTTCCATGCCAACCAGTTGGCATTAGTGTTCTCGACGTCGAAGTAAACGTGAGCATCGTGGTTGTCCTTTGCACGTACGATGATAGAGTCAACCTCGAATTCCTGTGATACCACACCGAGGTGTGAGTCTTGGCGGATTTCACCCTTACAGATATCAACTGGCTCTGTATTGTATGATGGAATGCCGTTGTTCTCCTTCACACGGTCAGTAGAAACTCGAACAGAGATACCTTTCAAATCTGCAGGGTTAGTACCTGACTCGTTAGTAACACGAGTGAGCACCTTCATCTTGTAGAGCCATCCAGGCTGAAGGTTGATAGCCCTTGCGTGGATAGTAGCATTCTCAAGTGCGCCACCATTGTAACTGTTTGTCCAGTACTCGATGAATGGAGTAGTCATCTGAGAAGTGGTCTCACTCATACTCTCGTCAGTAACCTCCTTTGACCAAGTATTGACATGGAAGTTTCCGTCAGCCCTTACATCCTCCCATGGAGCAATTTCTCTATTAAGCGTCCATGCATCGAAGATGTAGTAGAGAACAGGGAATTTTGTGTAAGCAGAAATATCCTGTGCTACCTGATCGTTGAAGCCTACGAAACCATTCTGGAAGATCTGATAGAGCATGTCCTTGATTTGATCATTGTCCAATTTTCCTGCATTCCACGCTTCGTCATATCCATCCAAGAGTTTCATAGCATTATCATATGCTTCCTTTGAATACACATTACTCTTCGCTATGTAATTATAGCAAGAATCCATATAGTATCTAGCCTTCTGGTAGTACTCCGCTGACTCCTTAGCTTCTGCAATGGCATCAATGGCAGCAGCAAGATAAATAGGCTGCTGATCATCATGGAACATTTGAAGAGCATAGTCCTGCTTTTCACGTACTTTCTGATTTATCTTGATATCAGCAGGTACGGCTTCGTCATCAACATCAATGTCTCTTGAGATGTACTCAAGCTGGAAGTTATCAACACGTATTTGTTCACCCTTCCTGAGGGTACCGATAATACCGAATGTAATACGCTTACCGTTCCAAGACACAAGAATCTGCTCTACCTCGCGAGCCTCATCCGTGCTTGTATTTGGAGTAATAACAGTCTTAAGCTCGTTACCATAGATAGAAACAGTCTTTGAGTTAGTATATATAGTAGCCTTAAGCCTATAGATACCAATCTGAACTGTATCGATGTCCTGGTAGTAGTTAATCTGAACAGGAGCATCGTTATCGTTAACACGGTATGCATAACGCTCACCTACAGCACGAGACCATGGCATGGTTGTCACCCTGGTATTATCAAGTGGCTTGTAGCCAGACTGTGCGCCCCAATGCGCTCCATGATTTTCAAAGCTTGGATTATAGATTGCACCTGTCCAGTCTGTATGCTCTGTCACCTGTGCCTTAGTGGCAACACGGAGAATGTCCTCAAGGGCATCCATCTCAGCCTTACCGTCGGTGATGTCACCATTATTGTAAGCATTGATTACGCCGCCGACTTCCTTCTGGAACTTAGCATAACCAGCCTCGTCAAGTTGCTTAGCCTTTTCAAGGAAGACATTGATTTCTTCATAAATCTTGATAGAACTGAATGTACGGTTTGTATATTCCTTTACCTGATCATTAAGCTGTATCAATACGTCTGTACGTGAATCCACATCACAAGCCTTTGCTGAGTTATATGCATTCATAAGGAGAGCAAGTGAATCCTTGTTCATAGGCTTATCCTTATAGAGGTCTGCATACTCCAAAGTCTTCTGCAACTGCTCATACAAGTCCTTATTGTCAATAGCTCCAAGGAACTCAAGAGTGAAGGCATCTACCTTATACCATCCACCCTTGACCGTTGGATAGTTGTCAGGGAAGAGATTACCTGGAATGCTACCATCCGCAGCAACACCACCGACAGCACCGATTGTCAACTGGCGGTTTGTAACCTTAACATCAAACTCAGCC
>JAGCWG010000382.1 GCA_017961965.1 Bacteroidaceae bacterium
AACGCCTCATCCGATATTTCATCATACTCATTATTAGAAGACCTTACCCATACCGTTTTACATTACACATCTCTGAAACTTATATCAACTTTTATACCAAACTATCCTGTCTTACACCAAAACACACTATCAGTCAATGGACCGATAACACTATCTTTACATAAACTATCACACAACAAACTATCCGTACAGCCATCCCTGTTTATTAACACGATATAATAGTTTGTCGTATCATAATCACCATGAGGATGTTGTTTTGCAACTATATATTTATCATTACCCCATACAGCATACACCATTCCATAGACTAAAAATTCATCATAGTTACCCTTAGATTTACGGCATATGGATTGGTCTGAGCTATCCTCATAACTAACAACATAATAGTTGTCAACTATTCTATCTATTGCCTCCGCGAAAATATCGCCAGCCCCAACACATGCCGAAATAGCGATGCATAAAAGTAACAGCCATAATCCTTTTCTCATACAGATAATTCTGGTAAGTAATTATATCATTTGCAAAAGTAGCCATAATTATTGAATTTACAAATGACACAGCAGAGTATTTTGATTTATTAAGCACAAGTACACATAGTTTCCCTACGAGGAGACTGTAGTCTCCAATGCAAGATACTCACAGAGACTCATAACATAATGATTTTTAACGAAGAAAGATAATTGCCAAAAAGAGCATTACAACATAAAAAAATCCCCGAAAGCCTTATGACTTTCGGGGACGAAGTATGATAGTTGGAACTATTGCTTAATCGTGATAAGAAGCGAAGCGCATATCAGGATTGAAAGAACGCTGCTGTACTTCCTGGTAATCCTCCTTAGAGCCGACAACAATCTTCTCGAAGTCGCGAAGACCTGTACCAGCTGGGATAAGGTGACCACAGATTACGTTCTCCTTCATACCCTCGAGTGGATCGCTCTTTCCAGAGATAGCAGCCTCGTTGAGCACCTTTGTAGTCTCCTGGAATGATGCAGAAGACATGAAGCTCTTAGAACCGAGGGCAGCACGAGTGATACCCTGAAGAATCTGAGTAGCTGTAGCAGGAACGGCATCGCGAACCTGAACGAGCTTGAGGTCCTTACGCTTGAGTGATGAGTTCTCGTCACGGAGCTTACGTGCTGTGATAATCATACCAGGCTTCATTGTCTCAGAGTCACCTGCATCTGTAACAACCTTCTTGCCCCAGATACGGTCGTTCTCCTCGATGAAGTCAAGCTTGTCAACGATACCATCCTCAAGATACTTAGTATCACCTGGGTCATCGATACGTACCTTACGCATCATCTTACGCACGATAATATCGAAGTGCTTATCGTTGATACCTACACCCTGCATACGGTACACATCCTGAACCTGATTAACGATGTACTCCTGTACTGCAGTAGGACCCTTGATGGCAAGGATGTCTGCAGGAGTAATGGCACCGTCAGAAAGTGGAGTACCAGCACGAACGTAGTCGTTCTCCTGTACAAGAATCTGCTTTGACAGTGGAATGAGGTACTTGCGGATGTCGCCAACCTTTGAAGTAAGGATTACCTCACGGTTACCACGCTTAACCTTACCCATTGTAACCTCACCATCGATTTCAGCAACGATAGCTGGGTTAGATGGGTTACGAGCCTCGAAGAGCTCAGTAACACGTGGAAGACCTCCGGTGATATCGCCTGCCTTTGCAACAGAACGTGGAATCTTGACGAGTACGTCTCCGGCAACAAGCTTCTGACCGTCTTCAACAGAGATGTGTCCGTTGATTGGGAATGAGTAAGTACGGAGAAGGTCTCCATTCTCATCCACGATGTGACAGTAAGGAACAGCCTGACGGTCCTTAGCTTCTGTTACGATGTAGTCCTTCAAACCTGTTGTTTCGTCGGTCTCAACACGGTATGTGATACCTTCCTTAACACCTTCGAACTTAACAGTACCGTTGAACTCAGTAACGATAACGGCGTTGAATGGGTCCCAGTCTGCAATGACTGCACCTGCCTCAACTATGTCACCATCTGCTGCGTAAAGGTTTGCACCATAAGGTACGCTGACAGTAGAGAGTGGAATACCTGTATTGATGTCGAGGAAACGAAGTTCTGCAAGACGACCAACGACAACCTTTCCGTTTGGATGCTCATCAGTTGGACGGTCAATAGTACGAAGTTCCTCGAACTCAAGCTTAGCTGCATTCTTAGCCTTAATCTGTGCGTTTGCTGCTGCGTTACCAGCGACACCACCGGCATGGAATGTACGGAGGGTCAACTGAGTACCTGGCTCACCGATAGCCTGTGCTGCGATGACACCGACAGCCTCACCCTTCTGTACCATGCGCTGAGTAGCGAGGTTACGTCCGTAACACTTCATACATACACCCTTCTTGCTCTCACAAGTGAGAACAGAACGGATTTCTACGCTCTCAATGCCACAATCCTCTATTTCCTTAGCGATGCGGTCTGTGATTTCCTCACCTGATGCAACGATAAGTTCGTTGTTTGTAGGATTGACAATATCGTGAACAGAAACACGTCCGAGGATACGCTCTGCAAGACTTGCAACGACACGGTCGCCGTCCTTAAGTGCTGTGCAGACAAGACCACGGAGAGTGCCACAGTCTTCTTCTGTAATAATAACATCGTGAGATACATCGACAAGACGACGAGTCAGGTAACCTGCATCGGCTGTCTTGAGGGCTGTATCGGCAAGACCCTTACGAGCACCGTGAGTAGAGATGAAGTACTCGAGCACTGACATTCCCTCCTTAAAGTTAGAGATGATAGGGTTCTCGATGATGTTGTTGTCAGATGCACCAGCCTTCTGAGGCTTAGCCATCAGACCACGCATACCTGCAAGCTGAGCAATCTGGTCAGCAGAACCACGGGCACCAGAATCAAGCATCATGAAGACTGCGTTGAATCCCTGGTCAGCCTCAGTCATCTGCTTCATGAGGGTCTTCTTGATACGCTCGTTAACCTTTGTCCAAGTCTCAACGACCTGCTGGTAACGGTCCTTGTCTGTGATAAGACCAAGCTCGTAGTTACCTGTAATCTGGTCAACTGTATCCTGACCTTCCTGTACGATATCCTTCTTCTCTTCTGGGATGATGATATCGTCAAGCACGAATGAAAGTCCACCTTCGTATGCCTTGCGGTAACCGAGGTTCTTGATACCGTCGAGGAACTCACAAGCACGTGCCATACCTACGCCCTTGATAACGCGAGTGATGACCTTCTTAAGAGCCTTCTTACCGATAACCTCATTGACGAAGCCAATCTCCTGTGGGATAACCTCGTTGATGATGATACGACCTACTGTAGTCTCAACGATGTGACGGATTGGAGCACCGTCAGCATCAACGTCATTGACGAGACACTTGATAGGAGCGTGTACATCTACGCGACCTTCATTGTATGCAATGATTGCCTCTTCTGTACCGTAGAATGTGAGACCTGTACCCTTTGCTCCAGGACGAACCTTAGAGATGTAGTAGAGACCAAGTACCATATCCTGTGATGGAACCGTAATAGGGTCACCACTGGCAGGTGAGAGGATATTGTGAGACTGAAGCATGAGAATCTGTGCTTCAAGAATTGCCTCGTTAGAGAGTGGAAGGTGAACAGCCATCTGGTCACCATCGAAGTCGGCGTTGAACGCTGTACATGCGAGTGGGTGGAGCTGAATAGCCTTACCTTCAATCATCTTAGGCTGGAATGCCTGAATACCGAGTCGGTGAAGTGTTGGCGCACGGTTGAGGAGCACTGGGTGACCCTTCATTACGTTTTCGAGGATATCGAATACGACTGGTTCACGACGGTCAACAATCTTCTTTGCAGACTTAACAGTCTTGACAATACCACGCTCGATGAGCTTGCGGATGATGAATGGCTTGTAAAGT
>JAGCWG010000383.1 GCA_017961965.1 Bacteroidaceae bacterium
ACTCCGTCAGCCTTGCCACTCAAGGACATCATGGACATACTGAGGAAGGCGGGCGCAACGGTCAATATGGATTTCCTGTTCGGTTTGCCATACCAGACACCAGAGTCATTCGGAGAGAACATACGCAAGGCAATAGAGTTGCGACCTGACCGACTTGTAACATTCAGTTATGGTCATGTGCCTTGGGTGTTCAAACGTCAGCAGACATTGGAGAAGCACGGTTTGCCTGCACCTGATGTGAAGCAGCAGATGTATGACAAGGCAGCGGAGATGCTCCACAATGCTGGATACAAAACGATAGGTCTCGACCACTTCGTGTTACCTACTGACGAACTGTACATAGCTCTCGAGAATGGTCAGCTCTACCGCAACTTCCAAGGTTACTGCACCCGTCGCACAACGGGTCAGGTCTATGCCTTCGGAGTGACAGGTATAAGTCAGCTTGACTCCGTATATGCACAGAACACAAAGGACATAGACGAGTACATACGTGACATAAACTCAGGCAATATATCCATTCGCAAGGGATATAAACTATCACACAGCGAGCGCATAGCAAAGGAAGTGATAGAGAGACTCATGTGTAACTACCGAATAGAGTGGAGAGAGATAGCCAACACACTTGGCATAAACGTGGAAGATGTACTTGGTGCACTTCACTACGACGAGAGCAAACTCCGGGAGATGCACTCTGACGGTATCATCGAGTTAAGTGCAGACGGCATAAGCATGACTGAACTCGGACATCCATTCGTAAGGAACGTGTCAGCATCACTCGACCCACTGATGCAGAACACGACAAAGCAATTCTCCAAACCAATTTAGACAGACAAATGAAGAAAGACGTAATAATCATTGGCGCAGGAATAACAGGACTTACCTGTGCACACCAACTTAAACGCAAGGGATGCAACGTGCGAATACTCGAGTGCAAGGACCGGGTGGGAGGACAGATTAACTCTGTCGAGGCAGACGGTTTTGTGTTTGAGAGCGGTCCTAACACAGGTGTGGTAAAATATCCAGAGGTGGCAGAATTGTTTGAGTCACTTACTGGCAAATGCGAACTTGAGACAGCTCTTGACTCAAGCAAGCGTCGTCTCATCTGGAAAGGCAACAGTTTCCATGCCCTTCCATCAAGTCTCCCGACTGCACTTCGTACTCCGCTATTCACTTGGCGTGACAAGTTCAGAATACTCGGTGAGCCTTGGAGAAGTAAGGGCAAGAACCCTAACGAGTCGGTAGGTTCACTTGCCGAGAGACGTCTTGGCAAGTCATACGTGGACTATGCCGTTGACCCATTCCTTTCTGGTGTCTATGCTGGCAACCCATACAATCTTCCTGCACGATTGGCTTTGCCACGACTCTACAACCTTGAGCAGGAATATGGTTCATTCATCAGAGGTGCCATTGCCAAGGCACGTATTCCTAAGACGGAGCGTGACAAGAAAGCTACCAAGAAAGTGTTCTCATCACGTGGTGGTTTCTCACGTCTTGTGGAGGCATTGACTGAGAGTATAGGTGAGGACAACATCATCACGTCAGCATCCAACATAAAGGTTAATCCTGCCGACAACAACACATGGACAGTGACCTACGACAAGCAAGGTGAGAACGTAAGTCTGACAACTGACTACGTTGTGACAACATGTGGTGCATACTCTTTGCCTTCACTTCTTCCATTCGTCGATGAGTCAACAATGGCAGACCTGAGCAATCTGTACTATGCACCTGTCATA
>JAGCWG010000384.1 GCA_017961965.1 Bacteroidaceae bacterium
ACATTAAACGCATCTGCATTATATACAATCGTGTCACCCTTATAATACACCTTGACCTTCGTTGCAGTAACCTCTACATCATTCAATAGTCTGTCTGCAAAGCTGTTCTTATGCTTCATATAAATATTAGGCATATCAAAGGCTTGTTGTTTTCCCACATACTTCAAGGGCTGGTTATGATATACCGTATAATAATCCTTATGAACAAACTTGACTATCCTTACATCACTTGATTTCAGTTTAGACGTATAGAATGAGAATACAGCATCATATCCATTTGTTCCACCACTATTATATTTGCCATATCTGACGGTCACGCTATCAAGGATGACGCTATCCGTATTCATCATATACACTCTAACATCCTTTATGCCAGCTCCCGTGAAGCTGTCATAAACAGAACCTCTGAGATAGAACATGTGTTGCTTGTTCTGAGCCTCTGTTGTCAAGCCACAGAACAGGAACAGAGAACAAATGATTAAGGATAATGATGTGCGAGTTTGCATAATTTTCAAGATTTTTAGTAAAAATGGTAATATTATTATTTCAAGTATTTTACGAACTTCAAGCCGAAGCCTTGAAGACGATATTCGGAAGAGAAGGTGGTGCTGTCGGGATGCAGCTCTACCGTATGTATCACGGCAGGAATGGAGTCACGGCACACATGGAAATCAACAAGAGGACTGCCAACACGAGAGCCAAGCCAAAGAGGACGGATGTACCTTTCATGATAAAGATGATAGATGAATAGTCGTCTTGCAGGTTCTTTCCAGTATTTAGTCGGTTTGGTCACACCTACGGTCAACTCGGGTACTCCGTCGCCCGTGAGGTCTCCAGCATCAAAGCGATAGACGGGATAAGGTAACGTGAGCGTGTCCATCTGTTCGCCATCAACGAAAAGCCTTACGACATATAGCGAATCCGTCCGCTTTTCCATCTTCAGACGGTACGGGGCAGAGACGTATTCGTCTGCCGTCAGCCTTTCTTTCTGTTCCTCCACACATGCTAACATGAGCATGAGGACAAGGAGGCAAAGGATATTTTTCATTTTCATATTTTTTATCGCGCAAAGCGCGGACGAAGAAAAAACAAGACAATTCGGTTTTCACCTGTTTTTATTTGTTTTTACGTATTTTTTCTTCGTCCGCACACGAGTGCGACAACCTCACTCCCCTTTCTTCTTCCAAGCCATAAAGATGACCACGGCTATTCCGATGAAGAGAAGAGCGAGAGCAACGTATGCTATTGTCTCGGTTGTGTGTACTGTCTGAGGGTCGAACGTCATGACAATCTCATGCTTACCCGCTGGCACGTTCATGGCACGAAGCACGTAGTCGGCACGACCTATCTCTGCTGACTGACCATCAATCGTGGCTGTCCATCCTGGATAATAGACCTCGGAGAAGACAACAAGACCACCAGTCTTTGACTCTACCTCATACTTGGCCTCTGTGGCACCATAGCTTGTGAGCTTGACCGTACCTTCTCCACCAGCCTTGAGGAAGCCGAAGTCAGCCTTTGCCACAACAGCGGTATGCTTAGGATTAACCTTACCGAGAGCATCAAGTTCCTCGTTGGCATTATTCACATACTCAACGTTACTTACGAACCAAGCGTTACCGTTGGCAGAGTTATTCTCAATAGGCACCTTCTGTCCCTCACCTGCAGGAAGAATAAACCAACGAGTGTTGAGCATATTGAGCACAGGGAATAGAGAATCTGCATTTACAGCCGCAAAGTCGTAAGCTGGATAAGGAGAAGACTCTACAGCCATACGTGCCGTGTCCATAGGAGCGATACGCAAAGCCTCATAGAACTTGCCGAACTCACCAGAGATACGTGCCTCAATGAGTTCCTGATAACGACGGAGCTTGGCTGCATGATAACCACCGATGCTACTAAAGAATGCACTTGGAGTATTATCGTTGAATGTAGATACCGTAAGGTTTGCCACACGATAGTCACGACCTGTTCCACTCTTTTCAAGGATATATTCATCAGCAGTTGTCTTCTGAATACCTGCCACGCCACGAGGCATAACAAACATCTGGTCATTAAGGTAACGCTTGTTTACCTGCCACATGTCTATGAGACAAAGAACGAGCAAGGCGATAGAGAGTGAAGACTGAAGATTGAGTGAAGCCTCCTTATTCTCAGCCTTCTTGGCATAGAACCACATACAAGCAGCACCAAGAAGAATGAAGATGATGGAACGCCATCCGTCTGCAGTAATCATAGCCTCACGCATAGTTGATATGCTTGAGAGTATGCGCTGACCAGTCATCTGGTCGATGTTGCCTGAAGAAACGGCAGAAGCAATAGCCTCACGGTCATGTGAGCTAAGGCAATCGCCTGCTGTAAACATGAGGATGAGACAAAGAGCTACCGTGATGCCTGTAGCTATATAGAGAGGCTTGATGCGTGGATTTTCCACGAACAGTTTGAGTCCCCAGAGCGCAAGGAAAGGAACTGTAAACTCAACGACTACAAGTATGCTTGATACGGTACGGAACTTGGCATACATAGGAACATAGTCAATAAAGAAGTCCGTAAACGCCATGAAGTTACGTCCCCATCCAAGCATGAGAGTGAGAGCAGTAGCAAGAAGCAAAGCCCACTTGAGCGGATTCTTGTTTGGCACAAGGATAAGACTCAGGATAAAGAGCATGCACACGATGGCACCAAGATATACAGGACCACTTGTCATAGGCTGCTCTCCCCAATACTGGGTAAACATATTGTAAATGTTCCAACTGCTCAACTGTGGGTCAGCCTTCTTCATGGCATCCTCATTGTGAGAAAGCACGTCGGAAGCACCACCACGATAGTTAGGAATAAGGAACGTGAATGTCTCGTCAATACCATAGCTCCAAGCCGTGATGTAGCTACGCTCAAGACCAGAGTCCGTCTGGTCTTCCACCTTGCCAGCCTTCACAAGCTCAGACTTGCCACGCATAGTGTCCTTGGCATACTCGTAAGTATGATAAAGGTTTGAGAGGTTAAGGCATACGGCAATCACAGCTGCAACGGCAACCGCACCAGTAGCCTTGAGGAACGATGGCATTTCCTTCTTGACAATAGCGTCGATAAGGAATGCTATGACCATGAGAATCTCAGGAACGAGGAAGTAGTATGTCATCTGCACATGGTTTGCCTGAATCTGAAGTGCGGCAAATACAGCCGTAACGATACCACCGACAAGGTACTTCTTCCTGTAGCACAACACAAGACCTGCAATAGTAGGAGGGATGTAAGCAAGCGTCATTACCTTCCAGATGTGACCAGCAGCAATAATGATGAAGAAATAGCTACTGAAAGCCCATACGATGGCACCAAGAGCCGCCATCCATTGCTTGAAGTCGAATGCACGAAGGATGATATAGAATCCGAGCATGGATGCAAAGACGTACCACACGTAGTCAGGCAACCAAAGGTGGTAAGCATTCTCCACGAACGTCATAGTCTTTGTAGAGTCGTAGGAAGGTGCAATCTGGTATGTAGGCATACCTCCAAAGAGAGACGTGTTCCAACGTGGAGTCTCTCCGTCATGAGTTGCACGATACTGGTTTGTCTCCACGCTGATACCATAGTTAGCGTTGCTGTCATGCTGTTCCAGACGTCGTCCATCGAGTACAGCTGGCGAGAAATATGCAAAGGCGATGACTGCAAAGAGTACCACGCACAGAGCATCTGGTAGGATTTTCTTGAAATTAAAGTTCATATCTTTTAGGTTCGTTATTTCTTAATCTGTCGCAAAGATAAAACATTTATTACATTTAACAAACAAGAGCCTCGTTTCTTATGGCAAAACACACCGATTTTAACATAATTTCATCCTAATCCGTCCGAGTCTGTATCAGACTTACAGAAGTTAAGAGTTAACAGTTAACAATTAAAAGTTGAGTTAATAAGTTTGAAGTTTCTGTGAACCACGCCACACACGAGCAACATCCAATTTTTAACCTCATAGCCCTACAAAACTCCACACACAGATGGTACTTTCTTGCCACAGTCAAGAGTCTCATGTAAGTCAGTACTTAGTCTATACTTAGTCAATACATAAAGCCAGGCGTTTTTCGATACCATTTTATTAACATGGCATTATATTATCACAATGGCGTAAGGCAGACGCGATTTATTTGATAACATTTTTA
>JAGCWG010000385.1 GCA_017961965.1 Bacteroidaceae bacterium
CGTACAAGGACTTTGTGAAGGGTGCTGATGTGGGTTTCCTTACGGAACAGGAGGCACGTGGACAGAAGTTCTATGATATAAAAGGTGTCGAGCGTGACTGCTTGGAACTACTGAAAAATGACTATCAGATGTCTGCCATACGCATGAGGGTGTGGGTTAATCCTCGTGGCGGTTCGTGCGACAAGAACGAGTTGCTTGCAATGGCGAAGCGTGTCAAGGCTCTCGGCATGGACTTGATGGTAGACTTCCACTATAGCGACTGGTGGGCAGACCCAGCCAAGCAACCTATACCGAAGGCGTGGCTCGGTCATTCGTTTGAGGAGATGAAACAGGATTTGCGTAATCATACTGTGGAGGTGTTGTCGCTGCTGAGGGATAATGGCATCAAACCTCGATGGGTTCAGGTTGGCAACGAGACGACCAACGGTATGCTGTGGAGTGTTAAGACTGACGAACGTGGTTGGGAGATTAAGGACTCACTCGGACACACTACCATCACACATAGCATGGGACACATAAAGACAGAACCTAAGCAGTATGCTGGTTTCATCCGTGCTGGTTATGATGCCGTGAAGGAGGTGTTTCCCGAAGCTATAGTCATCGTGCATCTTGACCGTGGACATCGTCAGGATATATATGACAAGAACCTTGACACGATACTGAAGTATGGTGGCAAGTTCGACATGGTTGGTATGTCGCTCTATCCTTATTGGGCAATGGATGGACATCCTGAGTCTAATGCAGACGATATCATTACTGATTGTATGGCAAACATACGCCATGTGAGTGAGAAATATGGATGCGACGTGATGATAGTAGAAACGGGTTATGAAGTGGACGAGCGTCATCCTGAGGTTATGGAGGAAGGACGACGTCAGTTGACTCGCGTCATACGTGAGGCACAGGAATGTACTGGCGGTCATTGTCGTGGTGTGTTCTATTGGGAACCACAGTGTAAGCCTGGAGGCTACAAGCTTGGAGCATTCGACAGCAAGGGTGCTCCGACTGTTATTATGGATGGATTTATAGAAAAGAAATAAGATATGAAAACAATTACGATGGAAATGTGCTGATTATTCTCTCCTTAACTACGTGGTGGAAATTAAAAACAAAGAGCTATTATTTCGTTCCATTCACGTTTACGCCACCAAAGAAGCACTTGGTATTGATGTATATGGTCTTATGACCATTGCCGGGATTGCGATGATTTCTTATATCCACACCGCCAAATACGTTGTCACCAGTAGTCAGTACGTTCACGTCGTTGGGTACGTAAATTTCCACGCCACCAAATGCACATTGTACGTTTACTGTCACGTCTGACTCGATGATTGCCCCACGAAGGTCAAGTGTGAAACCACCAAAGGCAGCCTTTATGTTTGCTCCTGTAAAGGCTTGGTTGCATGCGTTTACATCCTGACCTGAGAAAATGACGGAATAGTCCTTCATTCCTTCGTATTGTGTATGGTTAAAGTTGTCTGAATGAACGTCCACGTTAACGGAACAGAACTTCTGTTCCTTGCTAAATACACCCTTGCACAGGCAATGAAGACCTACGAATATCAACACAACAGGCATGATAAGATGATGTGCCATGCTTCTTTCCAGCACATCCTGTTCACCCAAGAGCAGGAGCACGCCGATGGAAATACCCAGCAAGGATATTACCTTGTTGTCATTTGTAACTAAGCTGATGGCACAAGGCACGATGATGAACAGCGTCCACCATCCGTCAAAGAATATGTCAACATTAAACAGGTTCAACTCTCTAAGAAGGAGACACACGCCTACGGCTATGATAACAAGTCCCCACAAAGCATGATTTAATGATTTCATTTTTCGCGTTTTTTATTGCATGGCTGCAATTGGTTTGTATAAATAGTTGGCTAAATTTCGTTTCTTTTGGAATTATGTGTTATTCTTATTCCGATAGAAACCTATTTATTGCGCAAATATACAACAATGATGTTAAATGACCAAATGCTAATAATGACAATTATCAATAAAACGACCGAAAGGAACAAAAAAACGTTCGTTTATTTTGCTATAAAGTAAATATTGAATACTTTTGACACGGAAAACGTATTAAGTGATGATTGAAAGATAAAATGTACCTATTCTTTTTCATCATCATCAAATAGCAATATCATTAAAAACAGCATTTGATATCAGGCATATTATTTGTTATGTCGTAACAATCGCATTTTTAACGATACCCCATTGTATATACACAAGTGGCTTTAACACGATTAAATAGTTAGCGTCGGGGCGGTGTTCTGTGTACTGTCTCAATCGCAAATAATCTTTAATATTTTAATTAACTAATCTAAAATGAAGTACCTTAAATTGTTAGTGACTCTCGCAGTCATGCTTGTAAGCATCCCAACACGGGCTTACAAAGAGGAAAGTATCACGGTCAACGTGAACGGTCAAAACCGTAATGTACTTGTTTACAAACCAAACTCCATGGCAGCCAACCTGCCTCTTATGGTTGTGACGCATGGAATGAACCAGAATCCAGAGTATCAGGCTGAAGGTGACCTCTTCAGAGATATCGTGGATTCAGAGCGTTTCGTCGTTGCGTACCTCCGTAGCAACGGTTCAGCATGGGACATCGGCGGCAATGCTGATGCCAACTTCGTGAGGAGCACCATTGACCGCATGGGTGCACTCTATCAGATTGACCAGAACCGTGTCTATTGGTCTGGTTTCTCAATGGGCTCTATGCTTATCTACCACTCTCTTGCCATGCTGGAGGATAAGATTGCAGCCTTTGCTCCTACAAGTGGTATGGTGAATGAACATGCCTGGAACAACCTCCGTGGACAGATTAACCTTATCCATTGCCATTCGCTTTCAGATGGTGTGTTCCCTATTGCCAACTACAACTTTATCGGTTATGTGACAGAGCTTGCACAACACAATGGCTACACTAAGTACCAGAAGCTGGAGAACTACTCCAACCAAAGTGCAACTGGCACTAAGGAAGTGTGGACGGATGAGCGCACAGGCAAGACCATAGCTCTATTCTACTATCAGGAAGGCGGACACTGGCCAACGGTACGCAACCGTAAGGAGATATGGGATTTCTGCAAGCAGTTCACGCTCAACGGCAGGACTTCTCAGTCATCATCTCAGAGTTCTTCCACTCAACAGACACAGGTGAATCTGAGGTATTCATCACTCCCAGCAGGTGTGAAGCCATACTTCGGAACGACTCCTGACCTCAAGGTGGATGGAAAGAACCTTGTTGACCCTAACGGACGTGCTGTTACCCTTCATGGTGTGATGGACACTCCAAGTGCATGGTTCAACAGAGGCCGATGGAGTGGGGGTATACCTTGGGCAGACTACAACGATGATGCCAACATCTACAAGTGTCGTGGCTACTTCACCAAGATTTTCGAGGCAATTGCCAACCCTGCCAAGGGCACTTATGCCAACGTATTCCGTCTTCACCTCGACCCATGCTGGTTGAATGACAATAACGTGCGTGCCGCAGGATTCTGGGAGTATAATGGCAAGACATACGACCCACACGGCAACGAGGTAGGTGGAGAGGCAAACATCTACCATTTTTCTGAGGCAAAGCTCCGTAAGTATCTTGATGCTCTCTACATGCCAATAGCAGAGGACGCCATCGGTCATGGTCTCTACGTCGTAATACGTCCTCCTGGCGTATTCCCTGGCACAGTCGTAGTGGGCGATTACTACAACAACTACCTTATGAAGGTATGGGACATCGTGTCACAGCACCCAACAGTAAAGAAATATCCTGGTCAGATATTTCTCGAACTCGGCAACGAGCCTGTAGCTATCTATCCACGTGGCACTACTAACTTCGGATGGTTTGACAATGCCAATACATCAGTCCTCAACGACTTCTTCCAGCCAATAATCAACAAGATTCGCGACAATGGCTACAAGGGTATTCTCTGGCTTCCTGGCACAGGATGGCAGGCCAACTACACAAGTTATATGTGGAAGCATCCAGACGACAAGCTTCCTGACGGCTCATACAACATCGGTTATGCTGTACACTTCTACCCGGGATGGTACAACACTGCAGGTAATGACGACAATGCAAGACGCACG
>JAGCWG010000386.1 GCA_017961965.1 Bacteroidaceae bacterium
CTTTGAGGAGCACGACAAGACAGTAGCATACTCACTCAGCATCCCATTCATCTCCACCTTTGCCTTCGCAGCGGTAATGAAACATCAGGATGCCCCTGGAACCACATTCAAGCGTCACATGAAGATTGCACAAGGCGTACTCAGCGAGGACGATTGTCTCCTCCGTGAGATTCTCTTCAATCCTTACACCAAGGATCAGGTCACTCAGATATGCGAAGAGATGCAGGAGCTTATCGACATCATCGACAACCGTGACGAGGAGCACATGCAACGCTATCTCACCAAGATACGTGCGAATATAAAATAGCCCTTGGGCTATTTTAGAATTGATAATGGATAATGGATAATTAATAATTAAGCCGTTCGGACGCTTGTTCCGAACGGTTTTCTGTATTTCACTCTTAAAGAAATGAATAAAATGATACTTGCCATTGCATCCACACTTGTAACCGTAGGATGCACAAGCCCGAATACGACAAAGAGAGAGATGCTTTGCGGTGGTTACACGGATTTCCGCAAACCTACGACTGAGGAGAAAACTTTGTTCATAAATACTTACAAGAGTGACACCTTGCTAACGCCTAACAAGGTGGCAACACAAGTGGTTGCAGGTATGAATTACAAGTTCCGCTGCAAGGACAAGCAGTCACACACCTACGAGGTTGTCATCTACAAGCCTCTGCCTAATCAGGGCAAGGCAACCGTGACAAGCGTACAGGAGTGCAAGAAATAAATCATAACGATTCACAATATTCCGACAAAGTGGAACATGGATTTGTAGTAGGCGGCTTTCTTATCTAAAGAAAGGGGATAGGCACGTGAGGAGGATGGAAGGCGATAGAGGACAAGAGATGTGTCTGGTATTGTGACCCACTCCCCCACTTTTGGTTCTTGCGGAATGTTAAGATATGAACAAATTGTGGTTGTTGCCTTCTCGCCTGTGGTGACGATAGCTCTACATTCGGGAATACGAGTGAGGAGCTGACGGATGTCAGTTGGTTCAACAACTTCGAGGAACTTGTCTGAGGCGTTATCCTTGAGTCGGCGGACAGCGGTGGCGGTATCATAGAATGCGATGCCTTTATCGTTCAGGAATGAGACGATATCGTCAAGACGGAAAGTCTTGCGGTCATTATCGACAAAATAGTTCTTGTCACCGAAGAAGATGAGTCCTTCGATGCGCCAATGGTCGTTGAGGAAGTTAGGATAAAAGAAATCCATACTCCAACGCTTTCGCTGGGGTGGAAAACTACCGAGGAATAAGACCTTGGCGTTTGACGGCAAGAATGGGAGAAGCGGATGATATTCCACTCCACCAACAGACCTTGATATGTTATTATGATTAAGAAAATTCACTTTATTGGATTTGCTTTAAAATAAAAAAGGGATACCGCCGTATCCCAACCTTTTGTTAACCTTAAATCTAATACTATGAAAAACACGTTGCAAAGATATGGGGTTTTCACGATACTTGCAAGTTTTTTCGAGTATTATTTTATACGTTTCAATATTTTAATGACAAATATCAATACACCTTTCGAAAAACAAACCATATATATGAACATTGGGCAATACCACTATACACAAAGAACATGGGCGTTTAATGATACATATAGACCCCAACGTTGAATGAAAAAAAGCGAAAGTGAGCTATTCTACACATTGCAATTCGGCAAGAGCACAATAATAGTCACACTCCACAGACAGGAGCTTTGCGTATAGTTCATAATACTGGTTCTGCTCAGTAATATAATCCAAAAGGGAGATTTCGCCAGCATCAAGTGCTTTTTGTAAAAGTGACAGATTCTGAACAGAAGACAAAGCCTTCTGCTGTCCATCATAGATAGTTCGAAGTCTTGACACCCTAAGACGTAGCTCCTCTATCTGCATATCAAGTTTAAGTCTTTCGTCTTCCACCTGTTCACGTACCGCCATTTCATGCGCTCTTGCCATGCGCACACTTCTGTTATTGCGCCACAAAGGAACGGAAAGACCGAGGGTAACACCACGAAACTTCTCATCTCTCGTCAGTTCTGCCATATAACCTACAGACAGTTCTGGTGCATTGTTTGCCTTAGCCAACGATGTTTCCTTTTTAGCCGCAACAACCTTCTGGTCAGCAAGGTTTGATACTGCCGAGCGTACATTCATGTTTCCCAAATCATTGCCAGCAATAGAAAGAGAGAATGAAGGAGGATAATCGGTAGAAGTAAACTCAACATCCTTGCCACCATTCATCGCCTTGAGCCTATGGAACATCATCTGACGGTCGAGCAAGGATGTCTGGTAATCCGTTTCAACATTAACAAGTTCAAGCCTAGCCTTACCCAAGTCAATCTTATTTGTCTCGCCAGCATCAAGCATCTTTACATACTTATCATTCAACTCTTTGGCATTTGTAAGACGAGTTTCATTGAGTTCGACAAGACGATTAAGATAAACAGCCTTAAGCAGCACTTGAGTGGTCTCAAGAGCATACGAAAGACGCTTGACATCAAGCTCTCCCAACGAGACGCCCTCCTTTGCCCTTGCAACTTTCTTTTTTATACCCAAGATAAAAGCCGCATCCAGTTTCTGACTTACGGAGACATCCTTGCGCGAACCAACATCTGTCGGTGAGCCCCACAGATAATTGAAGCCTATCTCAGGATTCTCAAGTGTAAGTTCGGAATTATGTCCAGCAATCTCAGCTGCTGCAGAAGCAGATTCCGCACGCATCACAGTATTATTCGCCATAATAGAGCGAAGCACATCTTCAAATGATTGCGATTGCGCATTACCCATAAAAGGGAAAAGGAAAAGAGCAAATGACAAATATCTTGTTTTCATTTCTTTCGATAAATTAGTGGTACGACAAACATATTAAGGAACGTAGAGCTAACCAGTCCCCCAAGCATCACCTTTGCCATTGGCGACTGTATCTCATTGCCCGGAAGTTCCGAACCGACAGAAAGAGGCACAAGGGCAAGAGCCGATGTGAAAGCCGTCATGAGAATAGGTGTTAGTCGGTCAAGCGAACCGTTTAGCACAGCCGTATGCACATCCATACCCTTGCTGACAAGTCCGTTGTACTGGTCAATCAGAAGCATTCCATTTCTGGTAGCAATACCAAACAGAGAGATAAACCCGATGATTGCAGGAATACTCAGTTCACCACCCGTAACCACAAGTGCCATGACACCTCCGATAAGGGCAAGAGGAAGATTAATAAGCACTATTGCTGACTGGGTAGCATTACGGAACTGTCCGTACAAGAGTACGAATATAACTATCACCGAAAGCAAAGAGGTAACCAACAGTATTCGTGAAGCATTCTCTGCACTTTCAAACTGTCCGCCATACTCCACATGACATTCTTCAGGCAAATCGACATTATCGGCAATTGTACGCTTTATCTCGTTTACAGTACTACGAAGGTCACGTCCTTCCACATTGGCAGAAACGACAATCTTACGACTCACATTCTCACGACTGATAGAATTTGGTCCTGTCGTCGATTCAACATTGGCGATATACTCAAGAGGTATCTTACTGTCTCCAGCATCCACCATTAGCGAACGAATATCCTCAATACTCCTTCTGTCTTCATCGTCCAACTTAATCGTAAGGTCAAATGCAATACTGCCCTCATATACGGAAGAAACGACCTTGCCGTCAAGAAGTACACTAACATAATCGGCAAATTGACGTGGAGTAATCCCATACTTAGCCATCAAACCTCTACGTGGAGTAATACGAATCTGCGGACGTTCAACCTGTTGTTCCACCTTAAGGTCAACCACTCCATCAATGTTCTCTATCGCCTCACGAATATTTCCTGCCACATGGTACATACGATTGAGGTCGTTGCCAAACAACTTGATTGCCACATTGGCACGAGTACCGCTGAGCATGGCATCTATCCTGTGCGATATCGGTTGTCCTATCTCGATGCTTACTCCCGGAAGTGCAGAAAGCTTTTCACGCACATCACGAGTCAGCTCGGCACGACTTCTTCCATCAAGTACAAAAGGAGCCTCTATCTCACTCGTATTGACTCCGAAAGCATGTTCGTCAAGTTCGGCACGTCCTGTCTTTCTTGCCACCGTCTGTATCTCTGGTATCGTCATGAGCAGTTCCTCTGCCTTGCGTCCAATCTTGTCTGACTCATCAAGGGAGATGCCCGGTAGCGTACTTATACTTATCGTATATGAGCCCTCATTGAACGAAGGGAGGAACGAGCTTCCCAAAGTAAAGAACAATATGAGAGTTACGACAAACACGGCAAGAGTACTACCGAGTACACCCCTACGATGCTCAAAAGACCACTCCAATGCCTTCTCATAATACGACTTCAATATCGTAACAAAACGAGGCTCAACCGTTATCCGTCCTTTACCCGGTTTCAGGAAATAGCTACAAAGAACAGGAGTAAGCGTAAGCGCAACAATTGTCGAAGCAAAAAGACTTACGATAAAGGCAACACCAAGAGGCATCAGCATCCTGCCCTCCATACCGTCAAGAAAGAACAAAGGAACGAAACTGACCACTATGATGAATGTAGAATTGAGGATTGGCATACGTACCTCACGACTTGCATTATATATAATGTCAAGTACGGAACCATCAACAGGTTTCCAGCCTCTCAACCGCTTATACACATTCTCCACATCCACTATTGCATCATCCACAAGTGAACCGATAGCAATAGCCATGCCACCAATAGACATAGTATTGATGGTAAGTCCGAAACAACGAAGCGTAAGGATAGACACAAGGAGTGCAAGCGGAATAGTCACAAGCGATATGACTGTTGTCCTTATATTCATCAGAAAGACGAAAAGAATCAAGACAACGAACAAGGCACCCTCAATGAGCGACTCACGAATATTACCTATCGAAGCATCGATGAAACGTGTCTGTCTGAATATATCCTTATCTATACTTACATCAGCAGGAAGCGATGAGCGGATATCCTCAATAGCCTCATCCAGCCTTTGTGTCAGTTCTATGCTGCTAACATTAGGCTGACGAGCAATAGTGAGAAGTACGGCAGGCTTGGCATTATTTGAGGCAACACCTGTCTTTGGAGACTTGTTGCCGATTTTTATGTCTGCCACTTGATTGAGCAAGATAGGACTGCCATCCACATTTTTCACGACTGTCTGACCGAGTTCTTCCGTATTATTTGTATTCAAGACTCCACGGATGACATATTCGTTTCCGTGTTCATAGAGTACTCCACCAGACACGCTCTGATTCATATCACTTACTGCATCGACCACTTCATCAACAGTAACACCATGATGTTTCATACGTTCAGGATGGACAGCAACCTGATATTCCTTGACCTCACCACCTTGTACGCTAACCTGAGCCACTCCACCAACAGCAAGCAATCGCTTGCGTATGTTCCAGTCAGCAAGTGTACGCAAGTGTTGCAATGATGTCGTGTCGGCAGTAAGACCAATAATCATCACCTCACCAAGTATGGATGACTGAGGTCCAAGTGTAGGACGACCAATATTGTCAGGCAAGGAAGCCGACACCTCAGCAAGACGTTCCGTGACAATCTGGCGGGCACGGTACACATCCGTTCCCCACTCAAACTCCACCCACACACATGAGAATCCCATTGTTGAGGTACTACGAACGCGCCTCACATCAGTGGCACCGTTCACAGCCGTCTCTATAGGGAACGTGACAGAACGCTCCACCTCTTCGGGAGCCATTCCGTTTGCCTCAGTCATAACTACGACTGTCGGAGCATTAAGGTCAGGAAATACATCCACTTCCGTAGTGTAGGCGCAATATATGCCTGCCACGAAGACAATAAGCGCCACGACCAGCACCAGCAATCTGTTATTAAGAGAAAAATGTATTATCTTATTCAACATCGGTCTTATTTTGTTTTGTTTCAATTAGTGTTCATGATTATGCGCTTCTGGCACGGAACCACTTGCACCAGCAAGTTTTACCTGATACACGCCAGCTGTCACCACCTTATCGCCTACCTTTAGTCCCTTGACAATTTCCACACGCTCGCCATTTGAGCCACCAACAGACACTTCCCTTTTCTCATACTCATCCGGATGATCTGCCTGAACATATACAAAGAACAATCCCTGTTCCTCAGTAACAGATGAAGCAGGAACGGAAATCACGTTCTTTCGAGGACTCATGAGGAGCCATACATCGGCAAATGCCCCCGGCACAAGATGACCGTCATTCTCAAACTCAAACGTCACGGGAATGTAAGCCGAGCCTGAAGAAGCCACCCTTCCTACAGAGACAAGATGTCCATTGAGCTTGCTCACACGATGCGTCTCTGTCTCGTATGCCATGACGAATACCGCATCCTGCACATCCTTAAGCTTGAGAAAATGTTTCTCGGGAGCCTCTGCCACAAGCTGAAGACGGCAATTCTTGTTCAGGGACAATATCTTTTCGCCAGCCTGTACATACTCACCAGGATTCACAAACACCTTACGGACAAATCCTGTAGCAGGTGCACATACAGATGACCCAGCCGAAGAGCCTAAAGCCTTGTGGACAAGAGCTGCCTTCTCATAATCATTCTTTACCCTTTCATATTCCTTTCTTGATATGATTGTGTCCTTTATCATACGGATTGCTCTCTCGTATGCAGCACGTGCCGTCTCGTAGTCAAGATTATCTTTAGCAACGTCATCGCCTCCTTTCATACCTTTGGCAGAAACGATGGCCAAAGCCTCACCACCCTTAACCTCCATACCTTCGGTAAGATGGTCACGCACAAAGGAGATGATGCCACTACTACGAGCCACGACCGTCATCTCATCGCCGTGAGCCTCAACAACCTGACCACTCACACGAAGCGATGGTGCAAACTCATCAGTCCTGACTGTCTCAAGCGTAAGACCAGCATTCTCTGCCTGTTCTTTTGAAAAGAGAATTACACCCTCTTCGTGTTCCTCATGCTCCTCTACTTGTTTATTAGAAGTGCCACCACACGACATCATTATTGCCGCAGAAGCAATGGAGAACATTACAATTTGACTTTTATTTCCCATACTTTTTTACAATTTTGGGGCAAAGATACAAAAAGGCCAATGCAACCAAGTTGCAAAAACACAAAAAAACATAAAATCAATACTTAGTTAATCATACATTTAATCATTTAAAAATCAACAAGTTACATTAACATTATATAACTAATAAAATTTGGTCAAGTGCCTGATTTTTAGCAACTTAGTAGTCCCTTGCAATACTAAGTTTATGAAAAAAATATCAGAAGCACTCGACCAATATACGGGCATATGCAAGGAGGCCATCGTGGACTCCGCTGCAAAGTTAAGCAAAAGTTTTGAGAAAGTCATCATCGAGGTACTACTTTTATATATGATTATACCTGGAAAGATAAATTTCACCCAGATGGGC
>JAGCWG010000040.1 GCA_017961965.1 Bacteroidaceae bacterium
GACTTGACAAGCGTCTCACAGAAAAGATTAAGATTAAGTTCCATGTTGCTGACGACCCATTGCATTCTGTTGCAAAGGGTACTGGTATTGCTCTCAAGAACATCCACAACTTCCAGTTCTTGATGCGCAGAACATAGACGGCTTAGATGAGAAATCTACTCGACTTTTTGCTAAACTATAAGCACTGGTTTCTGTTTGTGGCTCTCGAGTGCGTGTGTCTTATGATGCTCGTCAGTTACAACGGATATCAAAAGAGTGTTTACTTTACTACTGCTAATGGGGTTGTAGGTTATACCTATTCCCTCATTAGCAGTGTGACGTCATATCTACACCTTCAAACTGAGAATGCTGACCTTGAGGCAAAGAACCAGATTCTTCGTCGTAGGGTGCTTGAGTTGGAGAAACAGTTGGCAACGGTCAAGAAGGATAGCGTCCACATCAGCGGACTTGCCCCTAAGTACGACATTGTAAATGCTGAGGTGGTGGGTGCCACGACTCACAGGAGCGATAACCTAATGACCATCAACAAGGGTGAGGCTGATGGCATACGTCCTGAGATGGGTGTCGTATGTTCAAATGGTGTCGTAGGTGTTGTGTATCTCACTTCTGCCCACTATTCCATTGTCATTCCTATCATCAACCGTAACTCACGCATCTCATGCAAGCTTCGTGGTACACAGTATTTCGGTACTCTTACGTGGAACAGAGGTAGGGCGGACATAGCTGACATTGTCGGCATTCCTCGTCATGCTCAGGCAAAAAAGGGCGATGTGATCCTCACAAACGGATTCTCTGATATCTTCCCTCCGGGCATACCTGTCGGTTATGTCATCGGTGTGAAGGATTCACCTGATGGTATGGCTTCAGACCTCCGGGTTGCTCTCTTCACCAAGTTTGATTGTATTCGTGAGGTTAGCGTTATTACTAACTATTCAAAGCCTGAGAGACGTAACCTTGAAAATAAGGCTGACTCTCTTTTCAATAATAACTAATGGCTTGCTTTGTGACGTATATGCAATTACGTCATTTGGTTCAGAACATTACTAATGACAATAATAAAGGATGACCTATAGTATTGTACATAATCTTGTCAGATTACTGATACTCCTTGTGGTTCAGGTTCTGCTGTGCAACAACATCCATATATTCGGGTATGCCACTCCTCTCTTGATAACATATGTCTTGATATCAATGGAGAAGGGTACGGGTCGTATATCCTTGCTCCTGTGGGGATTCTTCACTGGTCTCTTGTATGATATGTTTAGCAATACGGCTGGTATGGCTTCGGCAGGAATGACTCTCCTTGCCATGGTCCTGCCTGAAGTGTTGGCTTCTTTTTGTTCTCACGATGAGGAAGAGCACATCATTCCGTCTGCCAGCAATATGGGATTTTGGAGTTTTGCTGCATATACCTTTATGTGTATGTTTGTTGTTCACGCCGTATTCTATTTGCTCGATGCCTTTATGTTGTCTAATTTCCGACTTACTCTTTTATCTACGTTTGCAGGTACAGTCTTGGCAACCGTATTTGCCTTGTTCGTGGACATGATTGTTAATTCTTCAAAGGATTAAAAATGGCGAGAAGTGCATTTGAAAGCAGGAAATATGTGATTGGTGGCATTGCTTTGGTCATTGTCATCACATATATTGTACGTCTTGCCTTCCTCCAGCTCGGTAGCGAGGAATACAAGGCTAATGCTGACAGTAATGCGTTTTTCGATAATATAATATTTCCTTCGCGTGGAGTACTCTATGACCGTAATGGCGAGCTTCTTGTGTACAACCAGCTTGCCTATGATATTATGGTTGTGATGCGTGAGGTGGAAGGACTTGATACGCTTGACTTCTGTAATACGCTTGGTATCACAAAGAAGGATTTTGATGACAGAATGGCTGTGATTAAGGACAGAAACCGTAATCCAGGCTATTCTTCTTACACACAACAACTTTTTATTGGACAGATGTCTGCCAAGGACTTCTCCGTGTTTCAGGAGAAGATGTATCGTTTCCGCGGTTTTTCTGTGAGGGAACGTACCATACGTCGCTATGCAACAAAGCATGGGGCACATATCCTTGGTGATGTCGCAGAGGTCGCACCTTCCGACGTGGAACGTGACCCATACTATTCTCCTGGTGACTATATCGGTAAACAGGGAGTGGAGCGTTCGTACGAACAATATCTTCGTGGTGAAAAGGGAGTGCAGATACTTCTTCGTGATGCTCGTGGACGTATTCAGGGACACTACCGTAATGGTGCTTTTGACCGTAGGCCTGTTCCGGGTAAGAATCTAACACTCAGCCTTGATATTAAGGTGCAGGAACTGGGTGAGCGACTTATGGAAGGAAAGATGGGAGCTATCGTAGCCATAGAACCTAAGACAGGTGAGGTGCTATGTATGGTTTCCGCCCCAAGTTATGACCCTCGTCTTCTTGAAGGTAAGGAACGCGGAAAGCGTATGATAGAGATGAGCCGTGACCCAATGAAGCCTATGCTTAACCGTGCTATTCTCGGTACTTATCCTCCGGGTTCTACATTCAAGACTTCGCAAGCACTTACTTTCCTTCAGGAGGGAATCATCAATACTCAGACAATGTATCCTTGCAGCCATGGTTTCCATTTTGGTTCACTCAAGGTGGGATGTCACGCACATGCTGCACCTCTGCCTATCGAACCAGCTATTGCCACAAGTTGTAACTCTTTCTTCTGTTGGGGACTTTACCACATGTTCGGTAACCGTAAGAAGTATAAGAACGTGCAACAGGCGATGACTACATGGAAGGATTACATGGTGAGCATGGGTTTCGGCTATAAGCTTGGAATAGATATGCCTTCCGAGGCACGAGGAATGATTCCTAATGCCGACTATTATGACAATGCGCATAAGTTCTCATGGTCAGCCCTGTCAGTCATATCCATATCCATCGGTCAGGGTGAGGTGACACTCACTCCATTGCAGATAGCCAATCTCGGAGCTACCATAGCCAACCGAGGATATTACATCAC
>JAGCWG010000387.1 GCA_017961965.1 Bacteroidaceae bacterium
CAACGTGACTCTGGTGAAGAATATGAGCAGCCATTGAAGATGTTGTTGTCTTTCCATGTGTACCTGCCACACAAAGTCCTTTATGTTCCTTAGTTAGGAAACCGAGAACCTGAGCACGCTTCTGAACGTCAAAGCCGTTCTCCTTGAAATATACGAGTTCCTTATGTTCTGCAGGAATAGCAGGAGTATAAACTACGAGAGTTGTCTCCTTATCCTTGAAACAAGGTGCGATACTTTCAACGTCCTCAACATAGTGAATCTGCGCACCTTCTTCTATAAGTTTTTCTGTAAGTTCGCTTGGTGTCTTGTCATAACCACCTACATTGTAGCCAGAGCTAAGGAAGTAACGTACAAGTGCACTCATTCCAATACCACCAGCACCTACGAAATATACTGACTTTACCACGGTTTAATTAAGTTAAAATATCAAATCTAACATTTCATTTTAAGCTTTCGGAACAAATGTTCACAACGCATAAACTATAGATTTGAAACCTGAAACAGTTTATTTACTTTTAGCAAGTTTAATCACCTCTCTTGCTATCACGTCGGCAGAATCCTTGAAAGCAAGTTTACCAGCATTCTCACCAAGTGACTTAAGTTTTGCGTCGTCCACCACTGTCCGCAAAGCAAGAGGAATAAGATTGACGCATGCATCTGCATCCTTCACAAAGAGTGCCGCATCCTTTGTTGACAGAGCAAGTGCATTCTTTGTCTGGTGATCCTCTGCCACGTTTGGCGAAGGAACGAGGATGGAGGGTTTCTCAAGCAAACACAATTCGGATATTGAACTTGCACCAGCACGCGAGATAACAAGGTCAGCAGCTGCATACGCATTGTCCATACTTGATATGAAATCCGTGACATAGAGGTTCGGAATAGCATCAACCTTTGCAAGCGACTGATGTATGCTCTCGCTATAGAACTTACCAGTCTGCCATATGAACTGCACGTTGCTGTTGCGTATTTCGTCAAGATGACTGAGTACACTCTCGTTCACCGTGCGTGCTCCAAGGCTACCACCAATGATAAGCACCGTACGCCTACCTGGTTCAAGAGCGAAACTCTTGATGGCATCATCCTTACTGATGTTGGCATTGAGAAGGTTCTGACGAACAGGATTGCCTGTCATGATAATCTTGTCTGCAGGGAAGAAACGTTCCATTCCACTATAAGCCACACACACCTTCTGTGCCTTCTTGGCAAGTGACTTGTTTGTAACACCTGCGTAACTGTTCTGTTCCTGAATGAGACAAGGAACGCCCATTGCATGGGCAGCATTAAGAGTTGGAGCAGAAGCATAGCCGCCAACTCCGACAGCTACCTGTGGTCTGAACTCACGAATGATCTGCTTGACCATGTTCTTGCTCTTAAAGAAGTCCATCATCACTCCGATGTTCTTAGGACTCCAGAGAGGGCGGATAAGTCCGCGAACAGGAAGGCCCTTAATTTCATATCCTGCAGCAGGAACTCGCTGCATTTCCATTCTGCCCAGCGCTCCCACAAACAGGATTTCAGCACTTGGCTCTATATTCTTTATTGCGTTTGCGATAGAAACAGCAGGGAAGATATGTCCGCCAGTACCTCCTCCACTGACTATAACCCTTAACGGCTCTTTTTTTTCCATACGCTTTATTTTTTCTTACTTTTCTGGATAGTTCCAAAACATTTTTTCAGAACACGCCTCAAACAACATCAAGACGCTTCTTTACATTTTACGACACAAATTTACAAAAAAATAGTGTGACAAAATTGCTTTTGCCTCACTATTTGCTATATCGAACACTAATTTCCTTAAATAAACCCTATTTTAGTGATGATTACGACATATTTCCTTCAGAAGCATACTCTGTCGTCTCACCTTCAGTTACTGAGTCTGTTGGTTTGTCCGCCAACTGAGCAGCATCAGCATATCTACTGACGCTCAAGATAACAGCGAAATAGACACTCGTGACAATAATAGAAGTACCACCTCGACTGATGAATGGAAGAGTCTGACCTGTAACAGGTATAGCACCCACAGCCACAGCCATGTTTACAAGTGCCTGCAAAGTCATCATCAAGCCCAGTCCAATCACCAGATATGCAGGGAAGAATTTTCGGCATTTCTGAGCTATCTTACCCGTTCTCATGAAGAGAAAGAGGTAGAGCAGCATAACCACTAATGCACCAACCACACCAGACTCCTCAATAATGATGGCATAGATGAAATCGGATTCTGCATGCTGAAGGAAGTCACGTTGCACGGAGTTACCAAACCAAAGACCAGTACCACCCGAATTGGCAATTGCAACCTTTGCATACGTACTTTGCGAGTTCTTATCATCCAGTTGCTGTTTCTTCCATTCTTCCGAACCGAACTCAGCCTTATCTTCGTCAAATCGCTGAATACGATGCTTCACGGTAAGAGTACGGTCAAGCCCAGGAATCTTAGCAACCACATCATCAGGAAGGGTCATTACGCTAAACAGCAGCAATCCTCCCAACACAACAAGCGAACCTGCCAACTTCACCAGATACACCCAGTAAATCTTACCGATAATCATCATGATAAATATCACGGTGAAGAGCATTACTGCTGTAGATACGTTATCCTTGAAGATGATAAGACAACACAAGCCAAGCGGAACTACTATGTACCAAAATGGACGTGCAGGTGTCTTTCCTTTCACAGCACCTGTGATAATCTTTCCATTATCCAATCGCCTTACCATCTGAGTACGTGCAAGTATGAGAGCCGTCCAAAACACCATGGCACCCTTTACTAATTCCGATGGTTGAAGACTCACACCGAATATCTGGGTCCATCGGTGAGTACCATTCAACGAGCCTCCAGAACTGAACGTGGTGATAAGCAGAACCACCATACTGAACGGCAGGAAGAACGGGGCGACCCAGTTCAGCTTACTGCACGGAACATAATGAAGTACGAGTACAATGACGAACGCGGCAACCAAGAACGTAAACTGATTGACCAATGGTCCCCAGTGGTTTCCGCTACTAAACGTCATACGACTTGAAGCACTATATACCTCAATGATTGACACGCAGCATAAGAAGAAGAATATCATCCACACTGCCTTGTCGCCCTTCAGTACCCTTCCGAAATGAATGTTTGGCAATGACATTTATTCTTGAGTTTCAAATTTCAAATTTGTAATTTATGCGTCCCAAACGCTTGTTCTGTAAGCATAAATCATAACCTTGAGACTTAACATCTTTCCGTTCAAAAGACATAAACTTGAAATTATAGATTTGACTTTTCGGCTTACAAGTTCTTCACGCACTCTTTGAACTGTTCGCCTCTATCCTCCATATTCTTGAAAAGGTCGAAACTTGCGCAACAAGGACTGAGAAGTACGCAACTGCCTGGCTTAGCCATCTTGTAGCACTCATCCACACAGTCCTTCATGCTCTTGACATCGGCAATAGGAATACCGAAGTTGTCGAATGCTGCATGAAGCTTTGAGTTATCTACACCAAGGAAAACAAGACCAATACACTTCTCTTTCACGAGGTCAAATATCTCAGAGTAGTCATTTCCCTTGTCCTTACCACCAAGAATGAGGACTGTTGGCTGAGTCATACTCTCAAGCGCATACCAACAAGCATTCACGTTTGTTGCCTTTGAGTCGTTAACGAAATCCACGCCACGTACACGTCCTGCCTTCTCCAAACGATGCTCAACACCAGCGAAATCGCTAAGACCCTTACGAATCTGTTCCTTACTTACGCCAGCGAGATCAGCTGTGATACCAGCAGCAAGTGAATTATAGAGGTTATGCTTACCACGAAGGGCAAGTTCCTCTTGTTCCATATTGAATGGTGTAGGACCCTCCACTGTGAAAGTCTTGTCGCTCACATAACCGAGAACGCCCTTCTCTTTGAACTCTGAGAATGGACAAAGGCGAGCCTTGATATTGTACTTCTTGAGTTCCTCGCTCACGATTGGGTCGTCGTTCCAGAACACGAATGCATCCTTCTCTGTCTGATTACGAGTGATACGCATCTTACTGTCCACATAATTCTGCATCTTGAAATCATAGCGGTCAAGATGGTCAGGCGTAATGTTCATGAGCACAGCAATATCTGCCTTGAAGTCGTACATATTGTCAAGTTGGAAGCTACTAAGCTCAATGACATAATAGTCAAAGTTTTCTTCTGCCACCTGAAGTGCGAGGCTTCGACCGATGTTACCAGCAAGACCTACGTTATAACCTGCCTGCTTGAGGATATGATAGATGAGCGAAGTAGTTGTTGTCTTACCGTTACTACCTGTGATACAAATCATCTTTGCATTAGTATAACGACCAGCAAACTCTATCTCGCTTATTATAGGAATATTCTTCTCCTTTATCTTGAGAATCATAGGAGCATTCTCAGGAATACCAGGACTCTTGATTACCTCATCTGCATTGAGGATAAGTTCCTCTGTATGCTTACCCTCCTCCCACACAATCTGATGACTGTCAAGGAGAGCCTTGTAATTATCTTTAATCTTTGACATGTCGCTTACGAACACGTCAAAGCCCTTTACCTTAGCAAGTACAGCAGCACCTGCACCACTCTCTGCCGCACCAAGTATTACTATTCGTTTCATTTTATTTTGAGTTCTTTTTATTCTTGAGTTGATAAGATTTAACCTCACTCCCATACAAGGAGGATGCTATTTCACCGTGCAAATTTAAGCATTTCCAAAGATATATTAGCACATTCTGTCTTATTTTCAAGGAACAGCCCTTTTTTTGTTTATTTCTATTCGCTCATTTGTGGTTCGGAACACCAACTCAGCATCCTATAGTAGCATGAATCATAAACAAAAATGGTCGTTTAACCCTTGTTAAACGACCATTAAACGTATGTGCTTATTTGAACCTGAGCACCGTCTGTTCGCCAAGAACTGTGATGGTGACACCTTCCTTGAGATTCTTGAAGAATGCCTCGGAACGTGGATACCAGTTCTCACGATAACCCCAAGCAACCTTGTTTACAGCCTCAGTACATGCTGGGTCAACAGCTTTGGCACGCATAATCTTGTCGTATGCAAGGTTGAACTGCTTACTTCTGTCAAGCTGGTTGGTAGTAGGTACACGTGAGATACAGCTTGCATCATAGAGATAAGCCCATCCGTATGTAGGGTCAAAGCCGTATGACTTCTTGCACCACTGGTGTGCCTTGAGGTATTGTTTCTTCTCAAAGTATAGCTTGGCAATGGAATGTGCATAACGAGCCTTCATCTTGTCACTCTTCTCCAGTTCGATGGCTTCTTCCATATAACGGAGTGCACCCTTCTCGTCCTTCTGCTCTATCAGACGATTAGCCTTGGCAATGGCAGCACGTGGAGTTGGATGAATGACATATACATAGTCGGAAGTCTTGAAGTAAGTATCACTACCCTTACAGCCGAACCATTCGAGCACCTTGAGTACAGCGTCAAGATATTCGAGGTCGTCCTTGTGATTTTCTATTTCTACAGAGTATATACGTTCAAGAATCTCACAGTCGGCAGCCTCTGACTGTATGAAAAGTTCGTTGCACTTGTCCTTGGTAGGAAGATAGGCATTAACTACCTGCATAGCCTTTACAGAGTCGGTCTCAGCAAACTCCTTGGCTTGGTCAAGAAGGTTGTCGCAGATATCGTTACACTCAAGGAAGTCGCGCACGAACTCAGTACGCTTCTCTCCATTCTCCTTGTCAGCCATATAGCGGTTATAGGAGCACTCAATGAAGCCGTAGAGAACGAAAGCCTCCGTGTTAGGTCCCATATCATCAATACCAGAACGGAACATCTTGTAAGCCTTCTCTATGTCCATCTCAGGGCAATAGTAATAGTAATCCCATCCCTGACGGCAGAGGATATTACCCTTGGTTGACGTTGTCTTAGGTGTGGCAAAAGAATTGAGGGCATCAAGATTCTCAAGACGCTTGTTGTAGATGAGCATCAACTTTTCGAAATACTCATTCTTCTTATCGAGATCTGTCTCCTTAGCAATAAGCTGCTCATACATCCATGCACCGTCAGTATAGACACGTATGAGGGATAGTGGTGCCTTACGGAACACTATTTCCCATGGCTCCAAAGCCTCAGTATAGTCCTGCTGCTTGAAGTATTGCATATACAAACTCATATTCTGTCTTACCTCAAGGCTATCCTGACCATGACCAATACGGTCATCCATCTTAGTACCACTGAGGTCCTGTACTGATGCGCCACGTGCAAATGACAGGACTGTACATAAAGAAATAAGATGATTCATATTTTAATTAGGAATGAGGAATTAGGAATGAGGAATTGTTTGACTTATCCTCCATAACCTAATTTCAATTATCAACTATCAATTATCAATTAAGGACTCGCTCCTTAGAACTGGAAATATATGAATGGCTGTACCTCGCTACTCTTTACCTGAATAACAATCCAGATGACAACAACAAGAATGAGAGCCGTAACAGGCAGAGGGAGATATCCCATAGCCTTACGCGTCCTGTCCGACCACTCCTTTGGTGAGAAATGAAGGACAAAACCGAGAATCATAAGAGTTGCTACTCCACAGTAAGAACCTATCCACTGTGTGAGAATATTGAAATCCAACGAAGTGAATATCTGTCCGAATATCTCGCCAGCCGTCTTGAGGTTAGAGGCACGGAAGAGTACCCAACATGCACATGCCACATGGAACGTGATGAATCCTGTGAGTGGAAACAATAGATAGCGTACTGCCCAGTTAGGTGTCTTTGCGTTCTTACCAAGATAAGTGAGAGGAGAGAGTGCTGGCACAAGCGTATGCCACATCTTGTCGAGACACAGGAACAAACCGTGTATTCCTCCCCAAAGGATGAATGTGAGTGACGCTCCATGCCATAATCCTCCGAGGAGCATGGTGAGCATGAGGTTCACATACTGACGGAACTTACCCTTACGATTACCTCCAAGTGAGATATAGAGATAATCCTTGAGCCATGAAGATAGGCTTATGTGCCATCTACGCCAGAACTCCGTGACAGATTTACTCTTGTATGGAGCATCAAAGTTCTTAGGAAACTCAAAACCGAGCAGAAGCGCAATACCTATCGCCATGTCTGAGTAACCTGAAAAGTCGCAATATATCTGAAGCGTATAGCCATAGACAGCCAGGAGATTCTCCATTCCACTATATAAAGTAGGGAGGTCAAACACACGCTCCACAAAGTTCACACTTATATAGTCGGATATGACAGCCTTCTTGAATAATCCTGCAATGATGAAGAACATTCCAGAACCAAGCATCTCGTTTGTAACAACAAGTTTGCGACGAATCTGCGGAATGAAGTCAGAAGCTCGTACGATAGGTCCTGCCACAAGCTGAGGGAAGAAACTCACGTAGAAACCAAAGTCAAGTATGTTCCTGACAGGTTTCACAAGCCCCTTATACACATCTGCCGTATAGCTCACAATCTGGAAGGTATAGAACGAGATACCCAC
>JAGCWG010000388.1 GCA_017961965.1 Bacteroidaceae bacterium
CTCACCTCTCTACAGCGATAAGCGCGGAACAGACAGCAAGTATTTCTTCTTCTTCTCCGACATCAAGTTTAACTCAAGAGAGCGTGCAACAGGCATAGAGTCAACTGATGCAGATGCTCAGCCAAGCGAGCACTTCAATGCCGCCGGACAGCGCATTAACGGTGGCACACGTGGCATGCACATCATCCGCAAGGCTGACGGCACTACAATAAAGGTAATGAAGTAAGTACTCCGATTATGAGATATTAAACGAGGGCTTCCGCAATATGTGTGGAAGTCCTCGTTCTCGTTTATCTTTACTCTTTTGGAATGTAAGATTATTCTTTCATTTAACAAATACTGGGGTATAGATACCAGTGTTACCTGATGGACTAAGTGATGAATCGAATGATGTCCATGGGGATACCGTGAAGATGCGATGCAGACGGTCGCAGTAGTATGAAAGACTTACGTTCACATTCAGATTGTCGGAGCCGACAATCATGAAGAAATGCCATCTGCCATCCACCTTGTAAGGTGTGGAGACAGCACGTACCTCACCGTCAATGGTTGCACACATCATATCTGCTTCTGAAGCATACGGAGTAAGCTTGTCCTGCAAGGTCACTTCGACACACATCAGTTGTTCCAGAATGTCATAGTTCGGTGCCTGCCATTCTGGGCGTACATCCGTACCCACAGGTATTGTACTGTCGTCATCGTCAGATGAACAGCCCCATGCCATGAGAGCAAAAGCAATAATTGCAAATATATACCTTTTCATTATCATTATACGTTTTAGAGATTAAAGAGTCAATAAATATCAACAACAGCCAATATCTATTGACTCTATATATGAAAAACTACAGTTTAACAACCTTTCCGTTATGTATGTACAGTCCACTGGATACTGGTTTCTTAGGAAGAAGGATACCAGATATTGTGTACCACCTACTGTCATGTGCTGTCTGCTCAAGATTTACGAAACTGATGTCCGTAGGCTTGTCTGGCGTACCAAGAACATTGTTGGCTGCATAGCGTATGTTGCTTGGAGTAACGGCAATAACCTCACCGTCACGTTCGATGGTAAAGTGGAGAGCACCAGAGAGCTTCTCGTCGCATCCAACACTCAGATAGAAGAGATTATCCTCGTTCATCTCTACTTCTGCCACCTTGCCTGTACTATTATAGACTGTCAGGCAGTCGCCATACTCAACATCAACGCCACTGACGCTTGCAACAATATTCATAGTCGTAGCAGAATGTATGGTTCTGCGACGAACAGATGATACATTACCCGAATATCTGTTCTCACCATAGAAATATGGGAAATCGAGCATGACTTCATCATCAGCTAATCGTTTAAGCATATATCCCTTGCCATATTCCATATACTTCAACGAACCCTTCCACACAAGACCAGACGATGTGCGGCTTGCTATGGCGAATGCATCCTGTGACTTGATGATGTCACCCTCTGAGGCATGTTCCATATAGTTGCTCATAGCCTGCTCTATAGGCAGATTTATGGTTGTAAGATATCCTATACGGTTCCAGTTCTTGTGTATAGTCAGAGTGCTGATGTTAGGGAAACCTTCAAGACATACGTTCTTGTCACTCATAGAGTAAACCATAAACATTGCTGACATGTACTGCTCATCAATGATGCTGTCACCTGTCCATGTATAGCTTCGTGACTGAGAGTCCTGAACATACTCCCATTGCTTGGTAGTAGTACCATTTACATAGACTATCTTGTCGCCTATGTCCCATTTGGTATTGTGACACAGGAACTCAGATATAGTCATATCCATAGGCAGTACATTGAATGTAACCCAGTTCCATCCTTTCTTCAACTTCAGCATCTGCACGTTGTTGAACATATCTGCAAGGACTACTGGTGATGTTGCCGAACCTAAAATCCTGTCCTTTGTGAATGTTATCGGTTTATCATCACTGGTCATCAATGTATATATCTTGCCAGTAGATGCATCGAAGAACTTGAAGTTTAGTTCATCATGATTGCTGTCAGACGAGTTGCCGTAGATATTGATATACACAAGTGCCTCATTAGCATTGGCAGTATTATTCACTTCCACATGTGCAACTCCGACAACCTGCATACGGCCATTGAAGGCGGCAAGTATATCGTCAGTATCATTTGCCACCACACCATCTATCTTCACACGTGCAACCATCATCATGGTGTGTAGGTTCTTCAGGCTGTCACTTACTGCCCATTCTGGTTCATCACCACGAACATTGAGTGTCAGAGGCAAAGGCTCAGACATTCCATTGTCGCCATTCAGGGTAATCTGTTCATTGTACGTACCTATGTTGATGTAAGGAGATACAGTGAGAGTGATTACCTCTTCGTCAAGTGCATTGATGAAGCCACTTGTCTTAGAGGCAGAAACCCACAGAGGCAAGTCGCCAAGTTCGTAGTTCTGACGCTGACCGCTCAGATTGTGTATTACCACATCCATGCTTAATCCTTCACCATAGCGTATATTGCTTGTGATGTTCTTTCTGTCCCAACGTAGTGGATTGCGATATACGAAAGCATTCATCATCACAGGGCTTGCCAACATGTTACCCTGCAAGTCTGGCAATTCCTTGACGGTGAGATAGACATTTGTCTTCTCTATTGCATAGGCAGGTTCCTTGATGTTGACGAGCAACTGGTTGCCACTGGCAACATAAGAGAAACTGATATTATCCAGTTGTGTCTTACTCAACATTGGAGCATAGTTAGAACGGTCAATCATTTCTGTCAGACTTGACAGGTTGACAAGAGTATCAACTCGTTCAACGACATTACCCTGATTGTCCTTATACCGTTTCAGACTGACACCCGTAGGCTCAAGATGCATGGTATTGTCATCCTGACGTTCTGAACGTTCAAAGCTGAGATATGCCATCAATGATGACATCCTGCCGTCAGGAGTGTGGGTAGCCAGTTCGGTGATGAGGCTTATTGGCAACACACTTGAGTACATACCCACCTCGTCAATATTACCAGTCATAACGTCCTTCTGCGTATTCTTGTCAACGAAGGTAGAACCAAGTGCAACATGGTCACCCGAGATACCCTGAATGCTGTCGGCAGGGAATGATTCTATAAGTTTAGAATCGACATACAGATTGGCAACATTGCGTGAACGTGATACCGTCAATGCAACATGATGCCATTCGAAGTCGCTGATGAAGTAGTCAGTATTCTTCTCCCATCCGTCTGAGCGAACATAGAGATTATAGTTGTCCGTTCCGATATTTATCTGGTCTCTCAAGCCAGCTTCCTTAGTTGCTGCCGTTGCATCACCCGTAGAGAAGAATGATGCGACGCGGTCATACGTCCGTACCCAGAACATCAGAGTGTAGTCATGCTCGTTTGAGCGTATGAACTTGTCTGGGGCAAGGCGCAATCCCGTCGTTCCGTCCATCTTTATTGACAGACCTTCAGGACTCTTCCATGATGTTGCAAACAAGTGTACATCCATGCTGGCAGGTGCCTTGTCATAACAGAATGAGCCTTTGCCCTCGTTCATTGGGTAGTAGTCGAGGAGACCGCTCTCGTAACCTGTCAGGTTCTTCATTCTGTACATGTCAATACTTGACGATTTCATGGCACGGTTCCATAGGCGGAACTCAAGCATTTCGCCCTTGTAGTTCCTGTCTGCCTCCGAAAACTCGCCACCTATCATCAGTAATGAAGAACCCTCATGCTTACCTGCTATTGTCTTTGTTCCGATAGCCTTGCTTCCGTCGAAGAAGTGTATCCTCACACTGTCAGAGAGGTGCTCAAGAGCGTATGACACATCACGTAGTATGCCATTGAACGGAACGACAGAGTCTGACACGACAGTCTGTTTGTTGATTGTGGCAGTAAGATGACGGTCGGCAGAGAGACCGAAGTACAAACCATTTTCTACACCTCCGTGGCGGAATATAGTCATGTCCCTCTTCTCAGATGCAGGGTTGAGCATTACGTCCACCGTAAAGTCCTTACCAGTGAGATTACGCGTACCGTTGGTGTATGCCATTGACGTGATTCCGTCGAAGTGCAGTGATGTCAAGGTAGAAATATCCTTGCTCACAGGCGTACCAAGCAACTCGAAGTTGTTTATCTTGCTCAGATAGTTGCCGGCGATAGGCTCAGAGAATGTCATCTTCAGGTCATCGCCAATGCCAAGTATTCCGTTCAGAGGAGCAGGAGTGCCAAACAGTTCTGGCAGACGTGTGTCCTTTATACCCTTGAGTATAGGTGACGACTTAGTGAGGAAGCCACCAGCATAGCGGCAGTAGTTGACGGCACGTATGTCGTAGTACTGCTCCACAGGGTCATTCTCACCATAGAAGCGTGCCACGATGATACCGTCCGATGGTATGGTATCAGTCACACCACTTGCCTTTGCCAGCAATTTCTTGTCGGCATAGTATGAGCATGTGCTCACCCAGTCCTTGTCACCCTGATTGGACAACTTGTATTGCAACTCGATATGGTCGAAGTTAGGGAAGTTGACGTCAAAGCCGTCAATCCTTACAGGCATATACCATCCCTTACGCTTTCCGTCGTATGGACTCTCGGTGTTCATCACCCAGTTGTTGCCCGGCATGGACACATTAACCTTGCCGGCGGACGGAATGAAGTGGGCAGAGAAATTGACAGAATATACCCGTGAATTATCCTCTGGGTCTTTGAGGCATATCTCCAGGTTCTCGTAGTCGTATGACGTACTTGGATAGACCGTAATCTCCTTTGTTATCACATTGTGCTTACCCGTTTTCGTGTCAAATATAGGGTAGAAAGATACAGTCTCACCAGATGTTGTGAGTGGCTTGCCGTCAACGCATACCTTGGCACCCTTAGGATTGCTGCTTGACCCCAGGAAGTACTGCATGATGATTGTAGCCTGATCTGGGTAGTCGCTCTCGTTTGCCATGTGGAGTACGAAACGTGCCGGCTCGTCAAACGGTACATTGCTTACCACAGCCTGCTCAACCCAGATATTTGGCTTGTCGATAGGCGTAGTGGCTACGTCAAGTACCGTACCCGGCTGATACCATTTGGTACGTCGTTCACCCTCGTATGGCTGATTGGTCACACCACCACGTGTGCGGAACACGAAGTTGGAATATACGTCAATGTCAGAGTCTGGATGGTAAGGCTGACCATATTTCAGCTCGTCAAGCACTTCTGCTGTCATGTTCAGCATCTCGTCATATACCACGCCATCCTTGTCCCTGTAGTCCTCCTCGCTGATAGAGTACTGACCATTGCGTGTACGATAGACATCCACATTCAGACTGCTCTTGTGTGCTGTGCTGAGCGTGAAGCCCACCTTCTTTGCCTGTGTCATGTTCTCGCCGCTCTTGTCCTGGAAACTGAAGTTCAGGATTGGGACAAACTTAAACGTGAATCCCTTCGCCGGAGTGGCTGATTGTACTGTCATCGCGTTATTTTCGTCATTTCTGATGACAGATGCATCATTTCCTTCTTCCGACAATCTCTTGATGACAGGTAATGCCCAGTTTGGGAACAGACTGGCAATATTTGCATTGCTAAGTCCTGGCCACTTGATAAAGCCTGACTTATTGCGTGAGGCAGAGAAACTCTCTGAATACTGCAGTGAACCGACACCGCCGTCAATGTCATAGTTCTTGACCAGATTATTGCTCTGCACATTCAGTTTCTCCATCTCGTTCTGTGCAAGCATATCAATCCAGTAACTCATCTGTTGATTGAGGTCTTGCACCTGATTCACATTCTCACCCTTTGGATTCTTAGGATAATACACCTTTACGGAATCCGTACAGCCGAAGTATGGACTGCCGAGTGTGGTGAGGCTTACATATACAGGCTCACGCTTGTTGTCAGCAATGCTCTGTGCCTCCTGTTCGCTGACAGAGTCCTTTGGCATGATGAGACTGTTACGCATCTTGGCAAGCTGTGGCAACAGCTCATCCTCGATATACGTCTGAGTGTGGACGAATGTTGACTGTACCTTGTTGCCGACACCCATAACCTCGTCACGGACGAGATACACCTTCTCGCCGTTTACATCCATACCTTCA
>JAGCWG010000041.1 GCA_017961965.1 Bacteroidaceae bacterium
CAGTATTTTCAGAAACCTCTTTTACATCCTGCAAGTCAACAACCTTGACGTTTGAGTTTGCCTTTACCACATAGTCGAGGAATGGCTTATCCTCTTCCTTCCATGTACCTGTTACCTTGAGAGTACCATTCTCTACAGAATAGCCATTCTCGTATGTAGGAGCAACTGGAGTTGTTGCAGAAGCTGGTGTAAGAACAGCTGGCTCGATGTGACCAACATAACGGAGCTTGAAGTTGTCGAATGCAACAGACTTAGCGTTAGTATCGCCTACACGTAAACCAACCTTAACCTTTGAACTGTTCTGGTCGATAGAGAACATTGTGGTTGTGAACTCGCAGATACCTCTTGAGCAACATGATGAGTTAGCGTCAGCAAGGTTGTTGCCTGCGAAAATCTCAACATTCTCCACCTTTTTTGTGTTATTTGATATTGCCTGAACATCGGCAGAGAGTGTGTAACGACCTACAGGAAGACTGTCAAGTACCTGTGAGATAGTGATAGGATTGAGCACGTCTGCGCTCTTCTTCTCATAGAAACGTCCACCGAACATTTTTTCATCTGTACGTACCGTCTTCTCGTCGTAGTTGAAAGACTCACCATTCTCGCTCTCAACAGTCCAAGAAGCGAGAGACTGCTCCTGACAGTCAGCGTCTGGCATCAGGAAGCTGAGATCGATGTAGCTGTCCTTATTAGCATACTTGAGAGAAGCAAGAATAACCTCCTTTGCCTCTGCGGCAGCAGCGTTAATCTGTGCAGCAGTTGACTTGAAGTTGTTATATACGTTCTCAAGATTCTTGATATCGATGTTCATTGTACTTCTGCGTACAGAGCGTATAAGTGGCCATGCTGCCATACGTGCCTGATAGGCAGAAGCGATAGTATTCTTATAAGCCTTATAGTCAGCCTCACTCATAAGGTACCATGTTGTACCTCTTGGTTCTGCATCGTCAGCAGGGATGAGTGGAAGCATAATCTTGAAGCTTGCCTCACCGCTCCATCCGAGATAAACCTTCTTGCCACCAGTGTATTTGCCACCTTCTCCAAACCAACCAGTAGTACCATAGAGAAGATCGCTTGGGCATGGGCTGATTGTATAGTAATCTGTTCCAGCTATCTTGTCGAATGCAAACACGTCGCTTGTACTCTGTCCGATATAAGTGTATTTCCAATCAGCATCATGGTTGAGTAACTGACCAATAGTAAGGTCACCCTTGTTAGAAGTGATACGGAAATAACCTTTCTGCAAAAGTGAAGAGTTGATAGTCCACTTCATACCTTCTGCGCCGAAACCCATAGCTTTTGCATTGTTTCTTGCCTTGAACTGATACTCAGAGCTTGAGTACTCTGTTCCGAGGAACTTACCGCACTCTACGTTGTAGAGATAGACCTTAGAGCCAGCCAAAGACTGCTTCTTTGTTGTAGATGAGATTGTCTTTGTGATACCAAAAAGACAAGAGTTAGCATTGTTGTTGAGAAGAGAACCCAACAATTGTGCTGACAAAATCATTGGCATTGACATACATGCCAAAGACAAAAATAGCTTTTTTTCGTTCATAATTGTTCACCTTCATCACGGAAAGAGACCTCATTCACATAGCCTCACATTAACTTAATTTCCTAAAATTCCGCGATGATAAAAAATTAATAATAGCTTTAATTCAATAGTTCACCCGATAATCTAAAAGATTAATGTAAAAATCAATATTTAACACCCATTGATGTATTTTCTATATCTTTTCACCTTTTCTTTAGAAATCCTCTGCAAAGTTATATACATTTTGTAAAATAAATATAATGTTTTCATAAAAAACTGCTATTTTCTCGCCATTTTTAGCAGAAAACAGTCAAAAATACCCTGTTCAGATTGCAATTGAGGGGCAGAATGACACTTAATAGCATTATTTGACATTAAAAATGTAGAACTAATCGTAGTTGTCTATCTGATGAAAAAAACCTCTGATTTCTCTGCTTTCTGTGTTTCAACCCTTTTGTTTTGCACGAATTTTCATGTAATTGACCACGAATTTTCATAAATTTTTCAAACTGTATGGTTGTAGTTTTGCACAAAGGTGCATATTAAAAAAACAGTCAAGAAACAGAACAAAAACAAGAAAAAACATGTTTTTTTTGATTTTATTTGGTTTTTACCATGTTTTTTTAACTGGCCGCACTGCGGCAAAAA
>JAGCWG010000389.1 GCA_017961965.1 Bacteroidaceae bacterium
GAACCCAGAGCAGCTTTGGGAAACAACAATGAACCCAGAGACACGTCTTCTCAAGCAGGTAACAATCGAGGACGCAGCCGAGGCTGACTACACATTCTCAATGCTCATGGGCGAGGATGTAGGTCCACGACGCGACTTCATCGAGCGCAATGCTACATACGCTAACATTGACGCTTAAACACGCCTCATAAAGCCCAACGCAGAACAAAGCAAGGCATCCACACCAAAGTGAAGTCTTGAACGGTCTAAACGAAAGGCTAACAGAGGCACACAGAATTGCATATTTCATTCAATTCTTACATATATTCTCGTGTTGAACAAATAGAAGTGATTTCTGACGGATTCAGCACAATCTCACTTTTATTCTTTTATTAATTTTTTAAGTGGGATCATTTAAGGAGGCATTGTTGAATGCCTCCTTTTTTTTACGTATAACTAACCATAATCTCGCTTCCATACCTTCCTACACACATCATAAAGAATGGGGGTATATAAACACGATTAGGGGACGTACATCACTGTCCGTCCCCCTAATCAGGTAATAATAGTATTTGGTTACGTTGGATAGATATTATGCGTTAGAATTCTATCTGATGGACACCTACAGCTGTGGCCTGTGTCTTGTCTTCAGATGTGAGCCCTGGACGTTCATTGAACTGGCGAAGGGTTTCCTTAGTGCGCTTGTAGGTTGGAGATGACTGCACCATGCAAATGATATCGTCATTGTCAAGGTCTTCCTCCTTGAACAGGTAGGAATAAACCGGACGACGAATTGTTCCGCCCTTCTTATCCTCGCCGTAATACTGTCCACGAAGGGCGGCCTTCTCTGCCTGTACCTCTGCTTCCTCTGGAGTGAGCACTTTCTCGGCCTTGGCCTTGAATCGTTGTCCAAGTTCCTCTGAATCGATATTCTCAATACCAAAGCCAGTAGCGAGAATAGTGACTTTAACCTTATCCTTGAGCGACTGGTCAACAGAAAGTCCCCACTTTGTCTCAACGTCCTTATTCTGTATCTTGTCCATGAACTCGTGTACCTCGTTCATCTCTTCCATCATAAGTGCGCCTCCATCAGTTTCGTCACATGGGACTGAGATGCGGAGAAGTATCTTCTTCGAGTTATAGATATCACTGTTATTTAGCAATGGTGAATTAAGGGCATCCTGAATAGCCTTTGTCACTCGTCCTTCGCCCTCACCATAACCAGAACTCATGATTGCAACGCCACCATCCTTGAGTACTGTACTAACATCATTGAAGTCAAGGTTGATGATGCCGTGCATAGTGATGATTTCAGCGATAGAGCGTGCGGCATTACAGAGTGTGTCGTCAGCCTTGGCAAAAGCCTTAACGACGGTGAAATCTTGATAAATTTCACGGAGACGCTCATTGTTAATAACAAGAAGCGCATCAACATTCTTGCTAATCTCCTGCACACCGTCAAGTGCCTGATCAATCTTCTTTACACCTTCCCACTTGAAAGGGATGGTTACGATGCCAACAGTGAGGATGCCCATCTCCTTAGCTGTTTTGGCAATGAGAGGAGCTGCACCTGTACCAGTACCACCACCCATTCCTGCTGTGATGAACACCATCTTTGTGCCGTCGTTGAGCATATTCTTGACAGCATCTATTGATTCCTCAGTTGCCTTACGGGCACGCTCAGGACGGTTTCCAGCACCGAGACCTTCTGAGCCAAGCTGAATCTTGTGCGGCACTGGCGAATCTTGCAGTGCCTTATTATCTGTGTTACATACAACGAAAGTCACATCGTGTATTCCCTCGTTGTACATGTGATTAACAGCATTACCGCCACCACCGCCAACACCTATTACCTTTATGATACTTGGCGATGAGTTGTTTGGAACGTTCGCAGGAAAATCAAACACTGCGCCTCCGTTGTTCTGTTCGTCCATTGTTGAAGTATTGTTTACAAGTTGCTTGCGTGACAAATCTATGATAACAAATCAATGCCTTCAAAACAAGCGTTCGGAAAACATAAATCTGTATCTAAGTTTTTAAGCCCAGAGACATAAACTAAAGATTTGAAATCATCAAGCCACCTTGAGTTAATTTTCTGAAACTATATCTGAGATCCATCTGCCGAAGCGTGAGAAGAACTTATTATCTTCCTTTGCCTTAGCTACGGCGTCACACAACTGTGCATTCGCTTCGCGAAGCTTCTGTGCAAGGTGTGAGCCTTCTACAGCACTCTGCTTATACTTTTCCTTTGAAGATAGTGTATCAACGTGCTGCTGGAACTCCTCCGTGATTACGTTGAGAGCTGAGCCACATACATTCTCTGCAGCCTCGCGAACCTTCTTATCGTTGCCGTGCTTCCTAAGTTCCTCGAGAGCCTTTACTACGGTGTCATACTGAGCACGTATCTTATTCTTTATACCATCAAACTCGATGGCACACTGCATATCAGCACGGTCTCTTGCCTCCTGCTCCATTCGGAGTTTCTCACGCTCAGTTTCTTGCTGCATCTGATCGTATAGGTCTGGCTTAACCTGTGTTGCTTCTTCCTCTTTGCTCTCTCCAGCACAGTTTTCCTTACCTGCAAGGAGGAGTGAAAGAACTGAAAGACCAACCGGAGTCTCGAACACAGCTGGATTACCCATACCTGATGCCTTTTGGTAAAGTACATCTACATTGCTGGCAATACGAACCTTCTCGACCTTTGTTGCATTCTGGAAAGCAACCTCAATGTTCTTTATCTGACTACCGCCACCCACGAGTACAAGTCCCGCAAGAAGTTTGTCGGCATAGCCAGAACGCTCAAGCTGATTGTTTACGTTGGCAATAATCTCTGTGAGACGTGCATCAATAACTGTACGTATAACATCAACATTTACTTGCGTTCCAACATTTGTAACGAAAGGCTCACTATCTGTCTCCGTAGATGAAGGGAAAGCATCGGCATACATCTTCTTGACTTCCTCAGCCTCCTCGTCAAGAAGAGAGATGGCAGAAAGGTCCTTATTGATGCAGTTCATGCCGATTGGCAGAGTGACAAGGAAACGAATCACCTTATTCTTATACACCACCACTGTAGTAGTGTCAGCACCGAGGTCAACCAATGCACATCCGCTGCGCTTCTCAATGTCAGTGAGCACCTGCTCACATAACTCGTATGGAGCGAGGAGAACATCAGCGATCTTCACTTTGGATGCATCAAACGTAGTCGTGATGTTGCTCAGTAGCTTCTTATTAGCTATGATATTGATGAAATCGCCTTCTATATTAGTACCCATGATGCCCACAGGCTCAGGAACAAGGTTTGAGTCCACAATGTAGTCCTGTGGATAATTCTGAAGCACCTGACAGTCGCTGAAAGGGATGTCGTAGCTCTCTTTACGGATACCTTCCACACACTCAGCAGTAATGTAACTATGAGTTACCATATTACGCTTGATAATGCTACGGTATGAGCGTACAGACTGGCCTGCCACACCCACATACGCACGTGCTATCGGAACATTGATAGTAGCCTCAAGTTTGGCAATAACTGAGTTTATGCTTTGGTATGTCTTTTCAATGTTCAAGATGACACCACGCTGCACACACTGCACAGGATTCTCCTCTGCGTATGCTACAACCTGCATGACACCATCCTTCTTTTTTCCAGCAATACCTGAGATTCTTGATGAACCCAACTCGATTGCAACTATAAAGTCTTTATCCGCCATATTAAAGTTATTACTGCTTTTTAGTACAGATTAATTGATTATCGTATTCAAGATTAAATATAGAGTATTTGCCCCAACCGACCACACCAGCAGCCTTGTCGTAGAACACTTTCATGCGATGAAGTTTATCCTCAAAGTTGTGCATCCTACCAAGGTAGATTATTTGGTCGCCCACACGTGGAACGAGTTCCACCACCCTGCGGTGCTTCTTGTCAAGTATAACATTTATCTGCTCAATCTGGTTGTTCCAAAACTCATTCTGTTGAAGGAAAAGTGCGAAAGGAAGCAACTCAGTCTTGGCATACTTTTCGTCTATGACACCTGTGGCAACAACGATGTTGCTCATATACCTGCTGTTAGGAATTACAGCACCTGACTCGTCAAGGAAAAAACCGTCCTTTTCGTTTGACATCACATATATAACAGGCATACGTTGTGCTACTTTGACTATTACCTTACCAGAGGAAGTTTTAAAACAATTAACCTCCTTCACAAAAGGATTCTTTGCCACAAACTTCTCAATGGTCTTGGTGTCAATCTCCCTCATCATACATCCAGTAGGCATGATGTGATTCCTGTTGAGGATTTCGTCCACATCCATCTGATTGACGAAAGGAGATTCGCTCTCACCCTCCATCATGAGTTCCACGCCCACGCACCTGATGTCAGGATTGGCCTTTGACTCATGTATCATATAGAAAGAGAGATAGCCAACGACTCCCAACAAGAGCACGGTTACCAAAGCAATCTTAGCAATCTTCTTAGCTTTTGACATTTCTTCTTTCTATATATTTATTATATTTTCAAATTTATAATTTTGATTTATGCATCTCAAAGAAATTCGAAAGCATAAATTTTATATTAAGAATTTGAGAGTCTTCTATCTTTTTTTCAGTATCTCTGCAATCTGTGGAACGTAGTTCTCAATATCACCAGCTCCGAGAGAGATAAGTACGTCGAAGTCACCTGTCTCTGCAATATTGAGGATGTCCTCCTTGTGGATAAGATGACCCTCGCATCCTGCGCTTAGGTTGTCGTAGATAATCTTTGATGTGATTCCTGGGATAGGAAGCTCACGTGCAGGATAGATGTCGCAGAGATATACTACGTCGAGAAGTGAGAGGGCTGCAGCAAATTCCTTGTAGAAGTCAAGTGTACGAGTGTAGAGATGTGGCTGGAAAATGGCAGCAATCTTCTTGTCCTGATAAAGTTCACGGATAGAACGAATGCTCTGGTCAATCTCATTAGGATGGTGAGCATAGTCGCTGAGGAAAACAATCTTGTCATTTTTGACCTTGAAGTCAAAACGACGATCAACACCAGCAAATGTACGCATACCCTCACGTATCTCTTCGTCAGTAGCGCCAGCAAGCTGCGCAAGAGCCATAGCAGCAATACCGTTCTCGATGTTGATGCTTACTGGTACTCCAAGCTGAATGTCCTTGATTGTTCCCTTTGGAGTCACGAAGTCGAAGAATATCTCTCCTCCGCCGATACGTATGTTCTCAGCATGGAAGTCACCTTCAGTACGTGAATACTCATAAACCTTAACGCCAGCCTGTGGGTCAGCCTTCATCTCAAGTCCCTTGTGGATGATGAGTGCGCCTCCTGACTGAATGAGTGTTGTATAGTGACGGAAACTTTCGAGGTAAGCCTCTTTTGTTCCGTAGATATCAAGATGGTCAGCATCAGTAGCCGTAATGACTGTTGCGAATGGACGAAGCCAATGGAATGAACGGTCAAACTCGTCTGCCTCAATGACTACATAGTCGCTGTCCTTTGAAAGGATGTAATTTGTTCCGTAGTTTTTAGTGATGCCACCAAGGAAGGCATTACAATCAACATGACTCTGGTGGAATATATGGGCAGCCATGGAAGATGTAGTAGTCTTTCCATGAGTACCAGCCACGCAAAGTCCCTTATGCTCCTGAGTGAGGAAACCGAGAACCTGAGCACGCTTCTGTACGTCGAAGCCGTTTTCGCGGAAATATATAAGTTCCTTGTGCTCTGTTGGGATGGCAGGAGTGTAAACTACGAGAGTTGTCTCCTTATCCTTGAAACAGGGTGCAATACTGTCAACGTCTTCAACGTAATGAATCTGTGCACCCTCTTCTATAAGTTTTTCCGTAAGGTCGCTTGGTGTCTTGTCGTAGCCTCCTACATTATATCCTGAACTGAGAAAATAACGTACGAGTGCACTCATTCCTATA
>JAGCWG010000390.1 GCA_017961965.1 Bacteroidaceae bacterium
AAGCGGCAAAGGTTGCCTTACCAACCTCACCAAGCAGAGCTGCCTTTTCAATTACCTTCAAAACATCACTATAGAGACGGATTGACTTCTTGGCTACTTCAACAGCCTCTGCTATATTTGCAGATGCGTTATTTATGTCATCAACATTATCGCCGACATTCTCTGCAGCACTGATGGCATCATTAAGAGCAGATAAAGCATCTTTGCCCATTTTCTTTTCCACATAAGTCTTGGCTGTGGTTATCTCTGTGGCAAGTGCAACCTTAAGATTTGCGACATTCTGAGCAACTACGGCAGCATCATAAGCTTTATTGACATCAGCAAGCGAAGTGATTGTGCCATTGTCGTAAGCTGTAATGATGTCTGCAAAACTTGCCTTGCCAGCATCACCAAGATTTTGGGCATAGCCAATCACAATAGCCACATTAGCATACATAGTATTTGACTTTATGGCATCAGCAACTGCTGTGCGCAAATCGCCAATGCACTTCTCGATAGCATCTTGGTCTCTTGCCACGCTCTCTGCAGAGGCAATAGCATTAGCGAGAGCATCAGATTCGGCCTTACCCATCTTTTTATCCACATAAGTCTTGGCTGTGGCTATCTCCGAAGCCAAAGTATTCTGAAGCTCTGGGATAATAGTTCCGCCATTGATATCAACATAGATGATGCCATCGACTTCACGGATGTTGTCAATTGTTTGATTAATGTCACCTCCATTAAACATCTTGTAAGACGATATCTCTCGGACGTTATTTTTTCCCGGATAAAGGTCACCTAATAAAGACTCTATCTTTTCTTTCTCATCACCCATTTCAAAAAACAAATTGAGATATTTTCCATCGGCAGGGACTATCTGATACCTATAATGCTCTTTATCACCATTAACCTTATTACTTGTCCATGAAGACATATCATAGTCAACATGAGTAATCAAAAGCCCATGCAGTCCGCTATGACAAAGATACAAAGAGTCATTTGTCCAAGGCATATATTTATCATATCCCATATTCTGTCTGTTTTCAAGGATAAGATATTCATTTTGGTTATTTGGATTTACAACCTTATACGCCACGCCATCTGATTCAATTGGATTGATGGTAAGTGTATAAGCCTTGTTTGTTTCAAGAGTAACAATTTGACGCCAACCCATGAAGTCACGTTCGTATGCAGAATAGCCAATAGGAGCATAGCCGGCAATCTGATAGTTTCCACCATCCATGATATCCCATACGTCAACCTTTGTGGCACTATTATTTTTCGTATCATACAAGTCTGGCAAACCAAGACCGTGCGAAAGTTCATGAACGGCTGTACCTATACCATCAACATAACCCAAATACAATTCATTCGTCATGCCGTATGAGCCAAATGTAATGTCAGCAAATACTTCTGTGTTTCCACTTTCCTTAGGCCAAATGAGGTCTCTTTTATCATATTGTATTTTACTTTCATCTTCGTCGTCAACGTGAAAAGCATTTTCACCTTCACCAGCATAAATAAAGAATATCATATCTACCGCGCCGTCGTGATTGTTATCAAACGAACTCCAATCCTTGTTTTCATTAGTGACAACATTATGACATACCTCACGATAGAATTCATTTATGTTCACATCCCTTTTAACCAACTTCTTCCCATTGTACCAATCCTCTCCGTAATAAGCATATTCCTTGCTGAGAGTAATTGGGCCAATGATATCGAACTCCGGAGTGAACTGTCCGTAAGACTGTTCCTTGAAATACTGATATACCGAACCTAATGAATTACCTGCATTACCTTGTTTGAGATTGAAATAGTCATCATAGCGTTTTCTTACGACGCCATCCTTGTCATAGTCCAAGAACTTTTGGTCGGCAAACTGAACAAGCACAACTGGAATCTTAGGGCTACCAAAACATGGAAGTGGTGCTGAACTACGAAGTCCAACCCTACGTGCACCACCAGTAGGAGTCTTTGTGAACACCGAATAATCAGTTACATTCTCTATACGCCCTCTGCGCTGAATTGTCTGAGCAAAACCCGAACAAGCAATAAACGTGGCAAACAATGCCAAAGTCATTCTTTTCATCATTAGTTTTTTAATAGTTACAGTAAAAAAGTAGTAGTTAAAGGACTGAAACCTCTAAGAAATGCGAACATTTCTGTCGCAAAGATACCATAATTATTACAAAAAGACGCATAAATCGGCACAAAAAACGCATTGGAAACACCATTTTCAATGCTCTGTAAACGGTATCCAAATTCGACACCTATCTATATACAAAATCGACCCCGATCGAATTGGTAATTCAATCGGGATCGATTTGCCACATCAATCGGGATTGAATTGGCAATTCAAACCCGATTGATTTTATAGAGATATAAACGTCTTACTTTTTGAGCACCTTAGTAGTCTTTCCTTTGGCGTCCTTCACAATGTTGATGCCATGACCGAGAGTATTCGTAGCCTTGCCATCGGCAGTGTATATCTGCTGTGATTTAGCATCTACCGTCACGTCACCAATGCCGTTGGCTACTTCCTGTGCCCTGACCGCCTCAGCGTAGGCAGCCTCAACATCTGCAAGAGAAGTGATAGTGCCATTATTGTAAGCCTTCTGGACATCAGCAAAGCTTGCCTTTGCAGCTTCACCAAGAGCATCAACCTTAGCGATGTACTCTGCCACCTTCTTATATAGCTCGATGGAAGCAGTAGCATCAGTAACAGCACTTGAGAGATTTGCAGAAGCCGTATTGACAGCATCACGAGTATCGCCTACGTTCTCAGCAGCAGCAATAGCCGTATTGAGAGTTGTTGCTACGTTCTTGTCCATCTTCTTGCCTACGTAAGTCTTAGCAGTAGTAACGTCATTAGCAAGAGTTGCCTTAAGTTCTGCAACAGCGTCAGCCTCAGCCTGAGCTGCAACGGCATCATCGTAAGCCTTGTTCACAGCATCGAGTGAAGTGATTGTACCATTGTTGTATGCTGTCTGGATGCCAGCAGCTTTAAAGCTTGCCTTTCCTGCATCACCGAGTTTAGCAGCCTTGTTGATTACGGCAAGTACCTTCTTATACAACTCGATTGAAGCCGTAGCGTTAGTAACAGCAGTAGCAAGATTTGCAGAAGCAGTATTTACCGCTTCACGAGTGTCGCCTACGCTCTCAGCAGCGGCAATAGCCGAGTTGAGAGCAGTTGCCACGTTCTTATCCATCTTCTTGCCTACATAAGTCTTGGCGGTTGTCACATCATTGGCGAGCGTTGCCTTAAGTTCTGCAACAGCGTCAGCCTCAGCCTGAGCTGCAACGGCATCATCGTAAGCCTGGTTCACCGGATTGATGCTTGTAATAGAGCCTTCATCATAACCTTTCTGTATGCCAGCAGCCTCAAAGCTTGCCTTTCCGACTTCGCCAAGTTCTGCAGCCTTGGCAATAACAGCAGCAATCTTATTGTAAAGATTGATAGAGTTCTTTGCATTCTTCACAGCCTTGGCAAGGGCAGCAGATACAGTCTCTATTGCGTCTTGGTCTCTTGCCACTTTCTCTGCATTAGCAATCGCCGTGTTGAGTTTTTTTGCGACACTACTACCCATCTTCTGACCCACGTATGTCTTAGCTGTAGCTATGTCCGTAGCTAACTGTGCCTGAAGAGCAGGAATAACAGTACCGCCATTAATATCGACATAGATAACGCCATCCACTTCACGGATATTATCAATGGTCTGATTGAGCGTACCACCCTTAAAGACAGCGTATGAAGACATTGCCTTTACACCCTTTGCGCCCGGATAAAGGTCACCCTTATATGATTCCACAAAAGTAGGGAATGTCTCGTCTGTTGCATCCAAGAACGAAAGTTGTTTTCCATCAGCAGGAACTATAGAATAACGCTGATGATTAACATCAACATTAATCTTATTCGATGTCCACGCATTATTATCATAATCTACATGGGTGATGAGAAGACCATGCTGTCCGCCATTATCCTTATAGGTACTCGCATAATTCCAAGGCATATATTCATCATAACCGACATTCTGCCTATTCTCAAGAATGAAATACTCATTTGCATTAGCAGGATTGGTAATCTTGTATGCGACACCGTCTGTTTCCAAAGGATTAAGGGTAAGAGTGACAACCTCATCCTTATTTATAGTAACAATCTCACGCCATCCCATGAAGTCGCGTTCATAAGCGGAATAACCGATAGGAGCATTACCACCTATCTGGTAGTTACCGCCATCCATCACATCCCAAGCATCAACGCCAAGACCAGGTCCATTTGACGTATCATAGAGGTCAGGAAGACCTAAACCGTGTGACAACTCATGGACACAAGTTCCGATTCCGTCAATAACACCACCTACCAGCTCATTGGTACATCCGTATGCTCCAAACGTAATACTACCGACTGTTGTAGATCTCACTTGCTCTTTTGGCCAAATCAAATAAGAGTCTCTTTTTTCTTCGGGCAAATTAAGGTTGTAATTTTCTCCTTCACCAGCATAGATAAAGAATACCATATCCACCTTTCCGTCATTATTGTTATCATAGTCTTTCCATTCTCTGCTTTCGCCGGAAACAACCAAATTGCAAGCTTCCTGAAAAAACTCCTGTATGCGGAAATCCTTAAGGGCGTCGTTGTTCTCTCCATAGTGCTTGTAGCTGTTACTGAGCGTAACAGGACCGATGACATCAAACTCAGGAGTGAATTTTCCGTATGACTGTTCCTTGAAATACTGATATACCGAGCCTTTGGAAGGTGATGCATTACCTTCCTTCAGATTGAAGGCGTCATTATATCGCTTATTAACGACACCATCTTTATCGTAATCAACAAACTTTTTGTCATCGAACTGTACAAGGACAACTGGAATCTTAGGACTGCCTGTACAAGGCAGAGCTGCTGACGAGCGAGTACCAATTCGGCGTGCTCCGTTATTAGACTCCCTGAGAAGTGCAGAGTAGTCAGTCACATTCTCTATCCTTCCGCGCTTAACAAATGTCTGCGCAAATCCTGAATAGACAAATAAAGCGGCAGAAAATGCCAAAAGTGTTTTCTTCATATATAGAATATTTTTAATCATTTTCAGTTGCAAAGATAAAAATAATATATTAAATACGCTGAGATTGTGCAAAAAAGTAGTCCTACACTTTTCGTTTCTCAGGATTTGACGGTTCATCTTTTCGCAAATGAGCGTTAAACACCAGTCTTATCTCACCATAAGAATAATCGTCAGGAAGGCTTTCCTTGACAACTGTATATGAACGTTCTTCATTACTGAACTTCATTGCAGCATTAAGTATGGCAATCTGTCGTTCCTTAGCCACTATATCATCAAGGGCCACCTCGCCTGTAGGGATGAACGACGCCAGATGACTTTCTATCGTACTTTTGGTGAGCGAGCGTTCCCTGGCTATCTCATCTATTGTCTTGCCTTCCCTAAACATGGCGAGTGTCTCACGCTCAGAGTCGCCTTTCTGACGCTTCACTTTCTTTTCCTTCTTATTCTTTGCAACCACCTCAAGGTCGTCAACCGAAGGGGCTTCTGCCTTCTTCACCGGCACCCTCAGTTCCTCCAGCGATGACTTTGCCTTGGCTGACAGATAGCTCTTGACACTGAAGCCATCAGAGCCTATGTACTTGAACACACAGACCTTCTCCGTCAATGACAGGCGGAACGAGTCGAGTGCATTGCCATATTGCGTCTTGACAGCTTTGTTGCCTATCTTGATGTCCCACATCTTCATGAGAGGGAAAAATATCTCTATCAGCTTATTAAGGAAATACTCTGCCGAGGCATTGATGCGCTGTTTCAAAAGTTCACTCCTCAATCCCTCACGCGTCATTATCTGCATATACTGATTGCGAAACGAAGCTGCCACCCCCACCAGCGCCTTGTCTATAACATCCGTCCTGTTCTTCAGTTCTTGCAGAAACTCTGGATACTGATGGTAGAGGTGTTCATCAACCACTCTCGTGAGGTACATATAATCCATGCGGAGTGTGTCGAACGAGTATAGTTCGTCGAGCAGAGAGAGATAATACTCAAAGCGCATATTAGGCAACTCTTCAGTAGCCTTTCCTGTTTCTGACAGCTCCTTGTCAATATAAGCATTGACGGACGAGTCGGTGATGACAGAACTGTTGGATATTGGATGTGCCAGCACCATGCCTTCGAGTGTACGACATCGGCTGAGGGCAACGTATGTCTGACCGTGGGCAAAGGAGCTGTTGATGTCCAGCACGGCATGTTCAAAGGTCAGTCCCTGACTCTTGTGAACCGTTATTGCCCATGCAAGGCGCAACGGATACTGACGGAACGTGCCTTCCACGTCTTCCTTTATCTCCTTGGTCTTCTCGTCAATCACGTAGTGGGTATTCTCCCATACGACTTGTCCAACGCTTATGTTACGGTTGTCCTCCTTGCACCACACGATGATGTTGCCATCATTGTCCATGCCTCTGACCGTTCCTATCTTACCATTGTAATACTCGTGATTGCCTGATGGGTCGTTCTTGATGAACATGACTTGTGCACCTACCTTCAGGATGAGTTTCTCATCGGCAGGGTAACTCGTCTCAGGAAAATTGCCCTTCACCTCACAGTTGAATGTCATCGGATAGGAAGTGAGGCTGTCAAGCATCTTGTCGTTGTAGGCATTAGCCATATTGTTGTGGGTGGTGAGGCGAATCCATTCCTCGCCCTCTGGTGGTACGAAGCCATCGACATAACGTGCATTCAGACTTGCAAGTGCTGCATCATCCATGGTGTTGGTACGAACCTTGGCGAGCAGGTCGATGAATGAGGCGTCCGACTGACGGTAGATATGCTTCAGTTCCACTGTCACCATCTTCATCTCCTGAAGAGCCTTGCTGCCAAAGAAGTATGGCGATGAGTAGTATGGTGCAAGCAACTGCCACTCAGTCTCCTTAGCCACAGGTGCAAGCTGTTGAAGGTCACCGATAAGCAGGAGCTGCACTCCGCCAAAAGGCTTCGTCCTGTCCTTGTACTTGCGGAGCTCACCATCCACGGCATCAAGCAGGTCGCAGCGTACCATTGATATCTCGTCGATGACGAGGAGGTCAAGTGTCTTGATGATATTCTTCTTCTCCTTTGACACACGGAAATAGCTCTTGCGTTCCACCTGTGCTCCCGGCACCATCGGGCCAAAAGGCAACTGGAAGAACGAGTGGATGGTCTGTCCTTGTGCATTGATGGCAGCCACGCCTGTAGGTGCGAGTACCACCATACGCTTAGGCATCTGCTCACGAAGCTTGCGCAGGAAGGTAGTCTTTCCTGTTCCCGCCTTTCCTGTGAGGAACACGGACACGTTGGTCTCGGTGATGAACTGCCATGCAAGGTTCATCACCGGATTATGTTCCTGTCCGTCATTATGAGTATATGCTGAGCCGCCAGACATCTGATTATTTGCGTCTGACAGCGTCGTCGTCTGATTGTCCA
>JAGCWG010000391.1 GCA_017961965.1 Bacteroidaceae bacterium
ACGATAACTCTTTTTATATACATCTGATAAAGGTCACGATATCGCCAAAGTCCCTTTATATCAATATCAAGCAACGCTTTTTTAGGAAGTATTTCAGTTATATGTTGTTCTTTCATATATCGTTCTGACAATTTCCAGTTCTTCAATTTTTACCACTATACATCATACGCAAAATCATATTCATTGATGCCACGATGATGTAAAAAACACTTTATACTATTCTTAAAATTTTGCCAACCACCTTCATACATTGGAGAACATCCCCAATTCTGGTCTCCCCACGGAGTCATTGCTGCATACTTATGATAATAGGATTTCAATGGAAACCTGCAATCTCGAAACCATGGCTTACATGCATCAATATAATGTATGATAACAGCATTCCTTTTATGCTCCTCTATTGTTGAGCGATATCTACCCGGAACTGTTCTTCCATGATGCAACCAATAAAAACTGAACATATTATACTCTATAGGCAACTCCAGAATATGTCCCATGCACACTTTATTAATTACATCTTGCTCTCCGAACTTAATTATATCTCTGTTGTCTGGATTATTGAAAAAATCAAAACACTGCGACCGAACATTATCACGTCGCCATGCATCCAAGTTAAAAAGCATTAAACCAGCACAACAATAGAACTCTTCTTGCGGAATATTCAATCGTTCCTTATGTACACTCGCTAACTCTTCATCTGTACTCGCTGCTACATAATAGTTTGAGATTTCCAACTCATCCAAATACTTTAGCGAGCCAACACAAATCATATCGGCATCCAGATATAGTAATTTGTCCACATTTGGAAAAAAATCCGCAGAATACAATTTCATTGAAGGAAAGATACCCCATTTTCCACATACAGACAAATCAATATCCAAATCTACAGGATTAACATTACGCAAGTCAAGAGTGTTACCATATTCTTCAATAAACAAACGAAGTTTTCGTGTGCTTTCGTCAGAAACATCTGTTGCAAGTATGTGAACATCAAACTTCATATCCATATTATTCTCGAATACAGAAGCAAGAGTTGCTGCAACATGAGGAACGTATAAATCGTTTGTTATTAACAGAATATGCATGCAAAAGTGATAAAAGTTTTTATTTTACGACCTCATATTTCCAGTCTTTAAGTGTACGGTCGTGCACATCAAACAAGACACCACACTTGACAATCTTACGCTGGACAGGACGCCATGGCTCGAAATAATGTTTCTTGTTGATTTGCTCCAATGCTGATTTGGCTGATGACCGTACCTTGAATTCAAATATGAAGATATAGTCACTAATATGCATTACCATATCTACTCGACCATCTGCCATCATCGTTTCTACTTGAACCTGAGCAGACATTCCACTAAAGAACACGTACAAATCACGTTGATAAAGAGCCTCTAACCTTGCAACATCAGCAAGTACATCCTTTCCTTGCTGCATATACGGGATACTACTTAGGAATGCTTGAAGCCATCCCATCATCTTATCAATATTTCCATCCGAAAGACTATCAATAATCTGAGTAGCATAACTTGCGTTTTCCGCACTATTCGTACCATTTAGCATCGGAAGGATGTTTTCCATCAAACCTGCCTTGACCTCGGCATTAGGAATACCAAGTACATATATTCCTGACGATGGATTATAGTCTTTTATTGTCAAATATCCTGCCTGATACATCAACGGGAGCAGACTGTTCATACTTTCCGTAGGCAAGTCGAACTCCGTCTCTCGTGCTTTTGCGCCCTCATACTTCAAGATGTCGGCATCACGTTTCTTTATTTCATTAAGCAAGAATGTTGGCGTTCCACTTGCATACCAATACGACTGTAACCTCCTATGGTAGAAACACCTCATGAGACTATAAGGATTGTAAATATCCTCTGAATCTTCACAGAAATGATAACCATCATACATGTGTTTCAATTCCGCATACATCTCTTGCTTAGTGACATTCATCTTGTCAGCAAGCATCTCAACGTCACCATCAAGCACACTATGCAACTCTTTCTCAGTAATACCACAAAGGGATGCATATCTATCATCCATGGTGATATTTGTAAGATTGTTTATTGTTGAGAAAATTGACAACTGTGAGAACTTTGTAATACCAGTAATAAACACAAAATGCTCCTCTGCATCACAATCCTTTATTGTCTGATAAAACTCCTGCATTATTTGCCTAACTTTTGCAAGTCGGACATCATCATCAAGATAAGACAACATAGGAGCATCATATTCGTCTATGATTACGACCACACGTTTACCCGTCTTATTATAAGCACGATGTATTATACCAGCAAAACGTGAACCAGGAGTTATCTCATTCTCATTACTACCATACATCTCCTCATACGGAGCCAATAAGAGCTCCAGAGCAGAAGACATCAGTTCAATGGGCTTATCCTTCAGAGAACTGATACTAAGATGAATGACCGGATAGACGTTCCAATCATGCTCAAGACTACAGATGTTCAATCCACGAAACAAATCCTTTCTACCCTCAAAATATGCCTTGAGTGTAGAGCAAAGCAAAGACTTTCCGAATCTACGCGGACGAGACAGGAAAACACATCTGTCCTTCGTAAGTTCATAGATGTATGCAGTCTTATCAACATACACACAATCCAACTCTCTTAGCTTTTCAAAGCTAAAAATGCCATTAGGATATGAACTTGGCTCTCTATATTGCTTCATGAGAAAAGGCTTTGTCATACATACATGGTGAATACAAATAGCTACAAGTACAAACAAAACTTCATTTCCCTCAAATATTCACAAAATATTGAAGTTCTAAACCTTGCATTACACCGTATGTTTAACTTGGGAAAAAATCATACATTATGCGCTCCCAACTATACACAAAGGTATGAAGAAAAAATGAAATAGGACAAACAAAAAGCAAAAAAAAACAATCTTTTTATACAAAGCTGTTTTTTTACTTTTTCACGACATAAAATACGCATAGAGGAATTTACGAAGAAATCACGAAGGAATCACGAAGGATTACCGAAGGACACACTACACAAAACAACGGATAAAACTCACTTTTTATATTATAATCCTCTTACGTTTCTCTTACCATCCTATACACATGGTAAG